>NZ_JASJFG010000094.1:0-1958 GCF_030065375.1 Microcystis sp. M49636_WE2
AGTAATCAGAAAGCAAAATCGGTTCTACTCGTTTCCAGTCTCCTGCGCTTTCGTCGTAAAGTTTTTTGGTTTCTTGTGTTGCTTTCATACCTATCTAACGTGATAAAATTTGCACTAATTTTGTTTTAGTCTAGCACTGTGCAAGTAATTACCCATAAAACTTTTACCAGTTAATCCGAAATCAGCTATCGCCAGAAAAACCAAATCTTCTTCTCCTAAGTTCACAGATTGATGCACGCACCAACGGGGAATAACAGCAAAAGTACCCGGTTCGACTTCGTTTTCATATTGATCAACAATAACTTTTCCTTGACCCTGAAGAAATACAAATACGGTTTCATGTGCGTGTCTGTGCATTTCATTCGCCTTTCCTGGCTTGACTATAACTAGGCGTGCATCTAAAACTTCTAGATCAAATGGCAGGCGAAATACGTTAAAATCAATATTGAGTTTATCAACCTTATTGTTGTATAAAGCCTCTAAGTTGCTGGCGCTGATTGTTGAAATAAGCTCCTTAGCTTCTTGCACATGAGTCAAGCTTTTTTGTTCATTAATTTTTTCGGTCAAGGCTCCCAGTCGCACTGTTTGAAAATCATGGTAAAGTTGTGATGCAAGCCTTAATATTGTTTGAGAGCATTGGCATTCATCAGATGGATTTTCAAGCCAATTTAACAAGTTCAGAACTTCTTCCTTGTGCTTTTCCCTTTGCATCCCGTATAGCAAAAGTGAACTCAATCCGGGTAGTAGTTTTTCCACTGGAACAGTAGATAAGTCTTCCGTCAATCCAATACGCATATCATTGATTTGATGCAATAAAAGTTCCTGTTCCTGATTAGACAGCTTTTTGCTTTTAATCATTTTAGTGAAAAGCGTAACAATCTTGGGTATGTCTGATGATGTCAAAGATTTATCTAGCGCCAACGCACGTTCATACATATTGTCCCAGTAAGCAGCACGTAGATCTAAGGCTTTTAACATTCCTTTCCGTAATTCCAGAACAGCCTGTTCGCCTTCACTGGCTAATTCCTTAGCAATTTCAACTAAAGTTAAGCTGTGTTCATCCTCCACTTCTGTATGTAAAGGAAAAAATACATATTGCTGCAAGGATAATGATGTATGGTTTTTAATCGCTTCAATAATGTGTTTGTAGATAAATTTAACAACAGATTCAGTCCCTAAACCTATGGCTCCAATAGCTTGGAGTGAGCTTCCATTCTGGAGCAGCGATAAGAATGATTCACGCCAGATTTCCACTTCAACACAAGGCGGTTGCCTGCTATCTACTCCCATCGCTTCTTGAAAACGCTTGAATAACTGTGGGTGAGGAATTTCCTGTACCCACTCGTCCTTAATACCTAATTTACGGATTGCTTCGAGATCTTCATGGTGTAGATGTCCGTTTTCTTCAGCTAAGTTCTTCAGCAGGTGATTTCGATGAGTGGGATTTTCTAGCTTTGATATTACTGCTGTTAAATAACGGGAAAACCAGTCACTATAAGCTCCGTATTGACTGGCAAAGTCTTTCATAACTTCATCAATATGTTGAAATTCTCCTTTTTCTAAAGCAAGTAAATACGGATGATTAATCGCTCGATGGCTTAGTGCTTCTTCGATTAAATTTTCCATTTTTTCTCATCCCCCGATAGCCGCCCTCTTTTAAATACCATCACAAAATTGGCCAATTGTCAATAGCTTTTGAGATGCGCTCCCCCTAAAAACAGATCATTCTTGGTTAAGATTCTCTGAGATTTTCTCTCTCTAATTCGATTAAATTATCGATTTTTTTTAGCTTGGCATCCCCAGCAAGATAACCGATACCGCGATGTAAATGTAAGCGAAATTGTTGAGTTAGAGTTTCTTTATCGGTTCCTAATCCGTCTTGATGACAACGTTGTTTGAGGGCAATTAAGAAAATATCGGCCATTTCTCCCCCGAATACTTTCCAAGATAATTCTACA
>NZ_JASJFG010000484.1:0-1107 GCF_030065375.1 Microcystis sp. M49636_WE2
AACTGAAGGTGATTAAAAGGAGAGGCTATGGATTTAGAAACTTTAAAAACTTTAGTCTTAGATGTTTATTAAATTGGCATTTTGCTAGTTGATTTTACATGGTAAGTTCGGAAGAACCTAAACAACTAAAGAGAACAATATAGAGAATCTTAATTATCAACCATCAATTAATTAGCGATATTATTCCTGCTAAAATCAAGAAAAACAAATTATCTTTAAACACTCATGAGCATTAATGTAACATTTCCCGAAGAACTCCTCATTGCTGCCAGAGAAGAAAAAGAAGCATTCTCTCGTAAAGTCATAATTTATACATTAGGGCATCTTTATCAAGAAGGAAAAATTTCAGCAGGAATCGGCGCACAAGTATTAGGATGCGATAAATATACATTTTATACACTTCTCTCTGAGTATGGTTTTTCCATTATTGATTACACAGCAGAAGAATGGGAATCAGAAATACAAACCAGCCGTAAATTAGCCAAAAAAATCAAAGAGAATGAAGATAATTGTTAATTCTACACCGATCATCGCCTTATCTTTGATTAATCAATTAGATCTTCTTAATCAGCTATTTAATGAAGTGATTATTCCTTGGGCAGTTTATCAAGAAATTGTCATCGCTGGAGATAATAAACCGGGGGCAAAAGAACTCAAAAATGCCAATTGGATTCAAGTTCAAGAAGTTGCATCATCATCTCCTCTTGAACCGCTATTACTAGGATTAGATCGAGGAGAATTAGAAGTTATTCTCTTGGCAATTTCAATCAAGCCAGACTGGGTAATTATAGATGAGAAATTAGCAAGAAGAGTTGCCAAAGCTATGGAATTACCCGTCAAAGGAACATTAGGAATTCTCTTGGTTGGTTTTTATGCAGGTTATCTATCTAAACAAGAAATTTTAGATTTATCACAACAGTTAGTTGATTATGTAATTCGTATTAGTTCTCCGATTCTTAATTGGCTAAAAACAGAATTAGACAATGATCATTAATATCAAATCAATGCAAAATAAACTACCATGAAACAACTAATCGTACACATTCGTGACCAAGAAAAAGCAGAAACACTCTCTAAAATTTTAACTGCTTTAGATTTTGTTGACTC
>NZ_JASJFG010000269.1:0-2558 GCF_030065375.1 Microcystis sp. M49636_WE2
TCCCAGCTTTGGTGGGTAAAATGTATTCTAAGATACATTTCTCCTAGCGAGGGGGTGGAACGAACCACAAAGACACAAAGGACACAAAGATCGATCGATCCTATGTCAATTAAACTTATCACACAGAACCTAGAAGAGCCATTAATTTTTTAGCCTATATTAACAAAAAAATAATCTAAAACTAATAAATAATTTATGGTTTCTTGATTTAAGTAATCAATCATTAATTCAAACTATTCTATTGATAACTAGATAGTTTCTCAAAATTACTCTAGTCCTTTAGTTTATGGATAGAGGTAGTTTTTGTCTATTTTTCGCCCTTGGCCGTCACCTCCAATGGGATTGAGGCGGAATTTTTCCCCACTGTGCCAATGGATATAAACAAATAAAAATGGTGTCAGTAGGGAAAAAGCTTACCCTCTAGGAATCCTGTAAAAAAATTAATTCAGCCGGTGTTACCGCTCCTTTTTCCGTGATGATAGCGGTGATTAAAGCGGCGGGAGTAACATCGAAAGCGGGGTTATAAAAGTTAACATCTCTAGGGCAAACGGTAGTTGTCCCCACCTGATAAATTTCGGCACGATCGCGCTGTTCGATCGGTATCCCCGTACCATCCTTAAGGGAAAAATCCACCGTCGATAGGGGGGCAGCCACATAAAAAGGCAGATTATGAGCTTTTGCCAGCACCGCGAGGGAATAGGTGCCGATTTTGTTAGCCGTGTCCCCATTGGCCGCAATGCGATCGGCCCCAACAATCACCGCATCGATCAGTTTTTGCTGCATACAGTGGGCCGCCATGCTATCGGTGATCACGGTGACGGGAATTCCCTCCCGCAGACATTCCCAAGCGGTTAATTTTGCCCCTTGCAACCTTGGCCGGGTTTCGTCTGCATACACTTGTATTAATCTTCCCGCCGTCCAAGCGGAACGAATTACCCCTAAAGCAGTACCATAACTGGCCGTGGCCAGGGAACCAGTGTTACAGTGGGTTAAAATTGTCAGTTTTTCTGGTTGATCTGGCAGCGCCAATAAACCATGATTACCGATCGCCCGACAGGTTTCCACGTCTTCTTTTTGGATATTGTGGGCAGTTTCCAGGAGATTTTTGCTAATTATTGCCACTTCTGAGCCACTTTCCCTGGCCACTTTTAACATTCGCTCGATCGCCCAGAATAAATTCACCGCCGTCGGCCGGGTTTGGGCTAATCGATCGGCTATTCTAGTTAAATCGGCCAGAAACTGCTCTTTCTGGTTGGTTTTAATTTCCTGCGCTCCTAAAACCATACCGTATGCAGCCGCTACCCCGATCGCTGGGGCGCCGCGGACAATCATCGTTTCGATCGCCCGGGCCATGGCTTCACTGCTGGTGATCTCAACTTCCCCATACTCCATGGGTAAACGGGTTTGATCGATCAGCCAGACTTTGTTATCTTGCCAACGCACGGGATAGATTGAGTTACTCTCGGCAGTGTTTGTGGTCATAATTAGTAATCTCCGTAATAGTTGAAAAATTGGTTTTTTTTAAGAGGTCTAGTCCCGTGCGCTCTAGTTACTTTAAGCGAGCGAGCTTGGATTCTGGTTATAGCTAGATTAGGGTTTAATCTTATACATCCCGAATTTTATCCTTTTTATTCTTGTCTAAGTTTTTGGACTCTTTCTATCTCTTTTCTGGTCGGTTGTAGAGTTTTTTTTGCGGGTGATTCTCAAGCGTTCGGCTATTCTTGCCACTGTGGCCACACTTAACACTATACCGGTTCTTTCTAGGAATAGTTTCGATAGTTCGGCTAGAGTTGCGTCATTATTTTCCTCAATCAAATCACCAAGGGCGATCATCTGTTCTGACGTAAGTTTTAAATGACGGCCACATCGATAAGTCTTCGGTCGAATATCTCCCGTTTCTCGAGATTGCTTCAAAAGCTTTTGTACGAAACTTAAGGTTACGCAGAATCTTTTCGCTAATTGTCTTTGAGAGATGGGTTCGTTATAATAACAGTCTAGGATTTTCTGACGGAACTCTACTGGATAGGATTTCATTTTTTGTACAATTTAGCTATCGATAACATTATACTCATTGAAGACATTATGCTGCTGGGTCGATTGTACCCAGTAATCAGTAGTTCAAAAGTCAATACAAGTGCTTTAGGGTAAGGGTTTGCTGATTTTTATGCAGGAAGTTCGGGAATCAATAAAAATAATCTCCTGTCTCCTGACGGCCGACAACTGATGTTTACTTTTCCTCTTGTCTTCTTGCTGCTAATTGGTCTAAAATTTCGGCGTGAACTTGGCGAGTAATTGGATAAAAATAGGCAAGAATTAAGCTAATGATCAGAAAAAATGCCGGTAAAGGCGCAATTGCTAGGCGAATTGCTATTAAAGCACTATCCGGCTGCAGGGGAATTGCTTCTCCTGGTATTCTTGGTTTAAAACCCGATGTTTCTAGAGCAATACCGACAAGAAATAACCCCAAAGCTAAACCAATTTTTTGCAAAAGTACCATGAAAGCATAAAAAATACCTTCTCGACGTTTTCCTGTTTCTAATTCGTCTAATTCAATCACA
>NZ_JASJFG010000906.1:0-4461 GCF_030065375.1 Microcystis sp. M49636_WE2
TAAAAGCTAGTAGCCAGTTGGATATATTTGTTATGGCATTAATATCCCGTGTTGTTCACAGTGATCCCGACATTCTAGGGGGAACCCCTGTTTTTGTAGGAACTCGTGTGCCGATGAGAACCCTACTTGATTATCTTGAGGCTGGTGATTCATTAGAGGTATTTCTAGACCATTTTCCCAGTGTCAGTCGAGAACAGGCGATCTCAGCCCTTGAATTAGCAAAGGAAATGTTGACAGCCTATGCGAATCCTGCTTGATGAATGCGCCCCACGCCCGTTAAAGCGTGAGCTTGCCGATTACGAGGTATGCACAGTTGTTGAGATGGGATGGTCAGGGAAAAAGAACGGTGAGTTGCTGAGGCTGATGATTCAGGAGGGTTTCACGATTCTCCTCACTACAGATCAAAATTTGCGTTATCAGCAAAATTTACAGCAAACTGGAGTGGCAGTTATTGTTCTTGTAGCAACCAGCAACAAACTTTCTGACTTACTTCCCCTAATGCCAGATGCCTGTAGCGTATTAGATAAAGTCTCTCCAGGAGAAGTGATTGAAGTTGCAGGCTCCTGAAAGTTGTGTTGGCGAAAGCAGCATAACTCCGCATCCCTGACGATATCTCGATCCCAAATCACGGGAATCTGCTGTTTAGCGATTAATTCCGCTTCTTCCCGACAAATAGCCCGAATTCCCACGGGTAAGGTCGGTAAACCCATTTCTAACACCCGACGCATCACACAGGCGTGGTTATGGTGCGATCCTTCGTACTCAAAACGCATATCGCCATGGGCATCAATTTGAACCACCGTAAAAGGTTCCGATAAAGCTTGTCGATAAGCTTGTACTACTCCCGTAGTGATAGCGTGTTCACCCCCGACGGCGACGACAAATTTATCATCGGCAATTAGACGGGAAACTGTAGCTGTGGTGACGGCTAACATCTCCTCGGCGGACAATTGCGGTTGCTGACGGGTATCGGCGATCGCATCATGGGTATAGATGCCCACTTCTAAACAGGTTTCCCTCTTAAGTTCCTCGTCATAGGCTTCCAATTGTTGGGAAGCAGTAATCACCGCCGCCGGCCCGGTTTCACAACCCTTGCGATAGGTGGTGGTGGCCTCGTAGGGAATCGGCAGGATCACGGCCTTAGCTGTGGCGTAAGATGCGATCGCTTCACTACCTAAAAATTGTTCGCTACCGGTGGCGCAAGACAATAACATGGGCAAATCACAGAAAATTTTAGTCCAATCTTCTATTATAAATATTTTGACTATTTTTGTCTATCTCAACTGACCCCAGACATATCTACTGCAATAGCAAAAAACCCTTATCCATCAATGGATACATCCCTCGATTTCTCGCTCAAGATTGGTTTGCTGCGGGCGATAATCTGGAAATATAGCCATCAGTTAGGCTGAACCACACTGCTGTAACAAAAAACAACTATCCCCCGATAGCGATCGCTAAAGGTCGAATAATTGTCAGTTTTTGTCAAGGGGTGCGGTCAGATATAGGAATCATCGTTAGAATGAGCCTAATTGTCAGGAATTTAGTTACACAAGGTTTTTGGCAAGATGCTAATCTGACTAACAGGCTTTTGGGTGTGATATAGGGAAAAGTTCTGGCAATTGCACCTAAATGGGGTGATATACGGAAAGTTGACCCATATCGTTACCCCAGAGAGTTTTATACAGAAAGTTGACCTATAATATGTAGTTAGACCACAAAGCCAAAGCAATTGGTTTTTCAATGCAGAGTTTTGTCGTAGGGGGATCGAGTTTACATCCGCCAATAGTATAATTTGATTGATAAGAAGCCAAACATTTTTTACACTACTTGTCCGCCTTTTCACATCTTATGAAAATTGACCTAGGAAATTTTGATCTCACTCAGCTTCCATCCGCAGAGGATGATAACTTTGAATTCAAATCAAGTCGCACTCCTCCAGAAGACCTCAAGAAGAAACTAAGCTGTGCGGTATCTGCCTTTGCAAATTCTGGAGGTGGGTGTTTTATTGCTGGTGTGGACTCTCATGGTAATGCTGATAATGGCCTACATCTAAAAGTTGGAAGACAAGATTTACGCGACTGGGCTGATCAGATTGTTAATCAAGTAGAACCAGTTCCTAAATATGAGATTAAAATAATATCTGATTCAGTAGGACGAGGAGTCATTCAGTCCGATTCGGCTGTTTTGCTTGTTGCCGTTTATGAGAGCCACGCTGGGCCACACATGGCTTATGATAATTGCTATTACATTCGAGCAGGTGCTCATACAGTCAAAGCCAAGCATTTTATTGTTGATGCAATCTGGGCTAAAAGACATTTCTCCAAACCACGTTTAACACACTTATTTAGACTTAAACCAGAAAAAGAGCAGGCTATTCAACTTGGAATTCTTTCACTTACAGATGCCCCCGCAATTGAAGTCAAGGTTAATATTTCGCCCTTGCCCAAAATGATGAGTAATTTAGGAAATTTATTTCCCCTCCAAATATCTGTTATTGATCAAGATAATCCATTCTTTTTTGACGTGGCGACTCACTCTCAAGCAGATAAGCTTTTTGGAGAAAATGTACTACTTGAAGTAGAGTATAAGGATCTTTCTGTCCACTCTTATAATTACAATACTAGATTAGGAATTTCTGGTTCAGTACCACCTGTTACACTTACAACAAATGACGCTTCAGCAAAAATAGTAACAGCACTTGAATCAATTAACAAAGCTCTTTTGAAACTCGCAGTTCCGCACAAAAATATTGCTAAACCGAGCTTTCTACTGCCACAGCCCTCGGAAAGTGTATTTCTAAATATTGAGAGTCTAATTCCCGAACTTCTAGCAGATATGAGAAGTGATCTACAAAACTGTCCATTTGCTCGTGAGTTTATCATTATGAATAAGGGTGTAATGTATTGTGAAGATACCAATAACTTCACTCTCAAATATTACTTTGAGGATCATGCTTACCTTAGAAATAAGCTGAGAATTTTGGAGAATCAGGCGTTAGTTTATGAAATCACCTATAATGATGCTCCTCGTTTCGTAATTTCTGAAGAACTAGCTGCTTATCTAAGAAAACCTCAGACAGATTAGATGATATATAGCGTTTTTCAGTCTGCTGAGGTACAAAAGTTATGGGTTTTAGGCAAAAGGCAAGAGGCAAAAGGTAAGAAAAACAGGTGTACCTCACTAGCGTAGGAAACGCTATAGTTTAGGTGGGCGATCGTGGTTTATTTAATTGGTGGAGATGCGATCAAATTATTCCGTTATGCAACTGTAGTGCGATCGCCGATCTTGTCTGGTACGTTCCCCAATGTAACTTCTACCGCTCCAGCGATCGATCGAAAAAGAACCCACTAACATCGGTTAAATTGCCTTTTTTTATAACTCATTCCCCCTTAGTTTTAGACCAGTTGAGGGGGATTTGCTATAATAAACGAAGGGTAAGCATCAATCATCCTGATTATATTTCTGATGAGTCCAACTGTTTTCCGAGAAGATGGCTATCGCTTCTTTTTCTTTTCCCGCGAAGAAACAAGAATGCACGTTCATGTTCATTGTGCAGAAGGAGAAGCTAAATTTTGGCTGGAACCACAAATTGAATTAGCTCGTAATCATAACCTATCTCGAAAACAACTTCAAGCGATAGAAACTATTATTGAGGAACGACAAAATGAACTTAGAAATGCTTGGACAAAACACTTCTCAAGCTGAAGTAACTCATATTTCTTCTCATGGAATATGGATTCTGGCAAACAATGAAGAAATGTTTCTTTCTTATCAAGATTTTCCTTGGTTTCAAGATGTCACTATTAGACAAATTTTAAATATACAAGAGCCTTTTCCTAATCATTTTTATTGGCCAGATTTAGATGTAGATTTAAGCAAAGAAATTATTAAAAATCCTGAGAGATTTCCTTTAAAAGTTAAAGCCTAGTTTTTATCCTTAATTAAGTGCGATGCCGAAGGCACTGCGTAGCAGCACGCCGATCTGGTAGGGTGCGTTCCCTAAGGCAACTTCTACCGCTCCAGCGATCGATTTTTGGGGAACGCACCATGCCTATTGATTGAAGCTGTAAGAACGATTTCTGCAAAGGCTGTGAAATTGAAGGCTCTTGTGCAGGTCAGTGTCAAGTCACTTTGGAGTCTTCCAGAAATGACAGTCAATTAGTTGGAAAAATGTGCGAGTTAATAATTGCAACTACACAGAATTTGGTTCACGAATATCTAGAAAGCAGCTGAAATTCTGTGTTTATGACTAAGAACTAGCTGCCCAAAGCAAAGATACTTCATATTGATTAAATGTTGAATCCGCACTCACAAGTATCATATCTTCTACCTGAGCTTGTGCAATCAGCATTCGGTCAAAAGGATCACGATGATGTAAAGGCAATGCAGCCGCCCGCAAAGCATGAGAAGCATTGATCTCTAACGATCTAGCTCCTAGTTGGGTCATTCGAGTAGAGA
>NZ_JASJFG010001023.1:0-3559 GCF_030065375.1 Microcystis sp. M49636_WE2
AATCTTACCCCGTCCTCCCGTGTGGATGATGAGACAAGCAGGACGTTATATGCAGATTTATCGAGAATTGCGGGATAAATACCCCAGTTTTCGGGAAAGATCGGAAAATGCCGATTTAGCGATCGAAATCTCCCTGCAACCCTGGCGTGCTTTTCAACCGGATGGGGTGATCATGTTCTCCGATATCCTCACTCCCTTGGCGGGAATTGGTATTCCCTTTGATATTATCGAAAGTAAGGGGCCGATTATCGATTCTCCCATTCGTACTCAAGCGCAGGTGGACCAACTTAATCCCCTCGATCCCGATCAGTCTTTACCTTTTATCAAAACGATTTTAAAAACCCTGCGTCAAGAGGTGGGAAATAAATCCACTGTCCTCGGTTTTGTCGGTGCGCCTTGGACTTTAGCAGCATACGCAGTGGAAGGGAAAGGTTCTAAAAGTTATTCTGTGATTAAAGGGATGGCTTTTTCGGAACCCTCGGTACTGCACCAATTTTTAGATAAATTAGCGGATATGATCGCCACCTATGTCCGTTATCAAATCGATTGTGGGGCGCAAGTAGTACAAATGTTCGATTCTTGGGCGGGTCAATTAACTCCCCAAGATTACGATGTTTTTGCCTTACCCTATCAACAAAAAGTAGTTCGTTTGGTGAAAGAAACCCATCCCGATACACCGTTAATTCTCTACATTAGTGGCAGCGCCGGCGTTTTGGAAAGAATGGGTAAATCGGGGGTTGATATTATTAGCGTCGATTGGACCGTGGATATGGCGGAAGCGAGACAGCGTTTAGGTAAATCGATGATGGTTCAAGGTAATATCGATCCGGGGGTTTTATTCGGTTCCCAGCCCTTTATTCGCGAGCGGATTATTGATACTATTCGTAAAGCGGGTAATCAAGGTCATATTCTTAATTTAGGTCATGGTGTTTTGGTGGGAACTCCTGAAGATAACGTGCGTTTCTTCTTTGAAACTGCTAAACAAGCGGATCAATTATTAGCAGTTCACGCCTAGGATGTCCTGATCAAGGTTTAGGGAATAGGGGTTAGGAGGTAAGGAAATCGTCTGTAACACCCAACACCTAAGAGTGCATCCCATAATTTAAAATCTACTAAGTTGGGATTCTCTGATAACTTCTGTTAAAAAACTGTGCTTTCTAGGTTGTTTGTTTCCAATCCAGACTCTTGGGGGGTTCTACCCCCCAAACCCCCCGTCGGGGGACGAAGCGCCTCCCCCGAACCCCCCGCGCATTAGTTTTTTTGTGGGATGCTTACACGCAGCTGCTGATATATTTGTAATAATTTAAGAGTCACTGACCATTAATCATTTTTGATATTTCTGCAAAGTTTAGATGCAGCTCTCCAAAATCCGAACCCGTGACTCACTTTTTACTTTCACACTGTCCCCTAAATTCTGCTGGATCAATTAAAATAATGAAAAAAATATTTCTAACGGGTGTGAGTGGCTGTATTGGGCATTATATCGCCGAAATTTTACTGGAAAATCCCGACTATGAATTATATTTTTTAGTGCGTAATGCCGAGAAGTTAAAATTTACTTACCAAGGGCGATCAAATGTTCATATACTTTTAGGCGATATGGAAAATATTGGGGTATATGCCGAGCTTTTAAAAACAATGAATATAGCGGTTTTAATCGCTACCAGTTGGGGAGGAGAGGAGGAAAGTTATCAGATTAATGTGGTAAAAACCCTAGAATTAATTAGTTATTTAGATGCTCAAATCTGCGAGAAAGTCCTCTATTTTTCTACTGCCAGTATTCTCAATCAAAATAATCAACCTTTACCCGAAGCTGGGGAGATAGGAACTAATTATATCCGCACTAAATATATTTGTTATAGTAAATTTACTGACCTAGAAATCGCCGATAAAATTATCACTTTATACCCCACTTTTGTCTTAGGTGGTGACGAAAATAAACCCTATTCTCATATCTATGGCGGTTTACCGGATGTGTTGAAATATATCGGTTTAGTGCGTTGGTTTCAAGCTGATGGCAGTTTTCATTTTATCCATGCCAAAGATATAGCTCAAGTGGTGAATTATTTAATCGAAAATCCCGCACCAGAAAGTAAAATTGTTCTAGGCAATCAACGCACAACAGCTAACCAAGCAGTGGAGGAAATCTGTACTTATTTAAACAAAAAAATCTATTTTCGCATTCCTTTATCTTTAACTATTGCTAACTTTTTTATCAAAGTTTTTAACTTGCAGATGGAAGCATGGGACCGTTTTGCCATGAATTATCGCCACTTCACCCACATTAAAACCTATACTCCTGACGATTTTGGTTTAAAAAACTATTGTTCCACCCTCGATGATGTTTTAACCCTGCGAGGAATTCCCCGAAAAAAACCCTAAGTAGAGGGAACAGAAAAATATCTATAATTAATTCTGTCTGGATACTTACAGCGTTTCCTTAAAGATGAAGTCTAACCTAATGTCTCTCTTAGGTTTGGTGGGTAAAATGTATTCTAAGATACAGTGTTGCCGGCGAGTGAGTGGAACGAACCACAGAGACACAAAGGACACAAAGATCGATCACTACTATATAAGTTATCACACAAAGATAAGAGAGCCACCTAATTCCGCGACTGACTCCCCAAAACGAAAAGTTCCTACCTCACCATTAAGATAACTGCTCTATCGGTGACTCTTAAATTAGTACAAATATATGAACAACTGCGTGTAAGCATCTCACCGAAAAACTAATGCGCTCCGGGGTTCGGGGGATTCTACCCCCAACGGGGGGTTTGGGTAGGGTTGATTCATGAATCAACCCTACCTTGAATCAACCCTACCTTGAATCAACCCTAGGGGCTTGGGGGATTCTACCCCCCAAAAGCTTGGCTTGAGTGATAAAATCAGAAATAATGCCCAACTCTTAATGCCAAATAGACTAATCTTGAAATTGTCTAGCATGAAATTGAGCGTAACGACCATTAAGATTTAATAACTCTTCGTGATTACCCACCTCAATAATTTCACCCTTTTCTAAAACTAAAATACGGTTAGCTTTTCTGACAGTTGCTAATCGGTGAGCAATAACAAATACCGTGCGCTCCGTCATAATTCTTTCTAAAGCTTCCTGCACTAAAGCTTCCGATTCCGAATCGAGCGCTGAAGTTGCTTCATCTAAGATTAAAATTCTCGGATTAGATAAAACCGCTCGCGCGATGGCGATTCTTTGTCTTTGTCCACCCGATAAATTAACACCCCTTTCTCCCACATAGGTATAGTAACCCTGGGAAAGTTCACCGATAAATTGATGAGCGTTGGCAATTTTTGCCGCTTTTTCCACCTCTTGCAGATTAAAATCTCCCTGGCCAAAAGCGATATTTTGGGCTATAGTACCAGAAAAGAGAATATTTTCCTGTAAAACTACGCCAATTTGTCGCCGGAGACTTTTTAAAGTCACATCACGAATATCCACCCCATCGATTAAAATCTTGCCAGAAGTGGGGTCATAAAAACGCAATAAAAGATTAACTAAAGTGGTTTTTCCCGCTCCCGATGCTCCCACTAAAGCAATCATTTC
>NZ_JASJFG010000438.1:0-1817 GCF_030065375.1 Microcystis sp. M49636_WE2
AAAACCTTTTTATGGTAGTTTCTCAACTGGCACAGGATGAAAGAGGGGAAAAATTCTTGCAACCAAAGGGATCGGAGTGCGATATACTCAGTCGCGAACGATATTGGCAAGCATGACCATGGTAGCGGTAGCAATTTTAGCGGCGGGTAAGGGAACCCGAATGAAGTCCAGCCTTCCAAAAGTTTTACATCCCCTCGGCAGTCGATCGCTAGTGGAACGGGTCCTTAATGTCAGCGAATCCTTACATCCCAGGCGAAAACTGGTGATTATCGGTTATCAGGGAGAACAGGTGCGAAATACGCTACAGCATCTCGAGGATATCGAATTTGTTGAACAAAAGGAACAGTTAGGCACTGGCCATGCTATTCAGCAGTTAATCCCCCATTTAGAGGACTTTCAGGGGGATTTGTTGGTCTTAAATGGTGATGTTCCCCTGTTGCGTCCCGAAACCTTGCAAAATCTTCTCCAGATTCATAAAAACCATGGTAACGCTGCCACCCTCTTAACTGCTAACCTCCCTAACCCGAAAGGTTACGGTCGAGTTTTTTGTGATGGCAATAATCTCGTTAAGCAGATTGTGGAAGAAAGAGACTGTACCGATGCCCAACGACAAAACCACCGGGTTAATGGGGGTATATACTGCTTTAATTGGTCAAAATTAGCGGCGATACTGCCTAATTTAACGCCCAATAACGATCAAGGTGAATATTACCTCACCGATGTGGTCAATTTTCTCGATCCTGTCATGGCTGTGGATGTGGAGGACTGTTTAGAAATTAGCGGCATTAACGATCGCAAACAATTGGCCGCCGCCTATGATATCCTGCAAACTAGAGTCAAAGATGATTGGATGGCCGCCGGAGTCACCATTATTGACCCCGATAGTGTCACCATTGAGGATACTGTCACTCTCAGTGCCGATGTGATTATTGAACCCCAAACCCATCTGCGCGGTGAGACGATAATCGCTTCTGGTTGTCGTATAGGTCCGGGGAGTTTAATCGAAAATAGTCGCATAGGCAGCGATGTGACGGTCTTATTTTCGGTTATTTCTGATAGTCAGGTGGATTCTGGTTGTCGCATCGGTCCCTATGCTCATTTGCGCGGAGAAGCGAAAATTGGGGCTAATTGTCGAGTCGGTAATTTTGTTGAAATTAAAAAAAGTGACATCGGCAATAAAACCAATATTGCCCATTTATCCTATTTGGGAGATGCCACTTTAGGGGAAAAAGTGAACGTTGGTGCGGGAACAATTACTGCTAATTACGATGGGGTGAAAAAACACCAAACTATGATCGGCAGTGGCACAAAAACTGGAGCAAATAGTGTTCTAGTAGCTCCTCTAGAATTAGGAAAAAATGTCACCGTGGCTGCCGGTTCAACTATCACTAAAAATGTCCCCGATAATGCTTTAGTTATTGCTCGCCAAAGTCAGCGTGTGATCGAAAATTGGGCAGATCAGTTTCAGTAGGTTATAGCAGTTATCAGTTATCAGTTATCAGTTATCAGACGTGAGTTTTCAGTTTACTGTTTACTGTTCACTGATGCTGATTAAGGCGTTAAATTTGCGCGATGAAGCATGAAATGCTATAAAAATCTCAGTCCTCCCTATAGAAAAGAGTAGAAACCTTATGGCACGCACCGAGTCCACAATGTTAGATCTGGGGACAAAAGCTCCCAGTTTTGCCTTACCCGATGTGGTTTCGGGTGAAACTATCTCTCTGGACAGCTTTGCGGCTAAAACCGCTCTGTTAGTCATCTTCCTCTGTGAACATTGTCCCTTTGTTAAACACATTCAAGAAGAACTTACCCGTCTA
>NZ_JASJFG010000196.1:0-4346 GCF_030065375.1 Microcystis sp. M49636_WE2
ATGCACGAGCGTAATGCTCACAACTTCCCCTTAGACTTAGCTAGTGGTGAACAGGCTCCCGTAGCTCTGACTGCTCCTGCTATCAATGGTTAATTCCTAGTCTGAACGAAAAGGCACTCCTGCGAGGGGGTGCTTTTTTGTTGTTTGATTATACTCATATTTTCCTTTTTTAAGGAAAATATGGAGTTATTTGACTCGATAAAATTGCTGTGTCAGTTCAGCTGCATCTTTAACCCAAAGGACAAGAGCGACTATAGAAGGTTAATAGATGAAGTTTTTGTTATCATTAAGTAGCTGGTTATAATTAAATTAAAAATAGATTTTAGGTTCGATCCCCCCTGCCCCCCTTGATAAGGTAGGGTTGATTCATGAATCAACCCTACCCTTGATAACGGGGGTGTCTGATAATTTTTAACGCCTACCTACTTAAAACTGAGAGATTTTCATTAAGAGTTATAGTAAATCCCGTTATAATAGGGTGAGTAAAGACGAGGAATTGACGCTCACCGAAGCACTCATGGGAGGGATTCTTGGTTCAACGAGTCCACTTAAACTAGATACCTTGCGTTATCCAACCCAGAGGTGGTTCTCACTCTTGCGAGTTACTTTTCGTGCGCCCCACGTTAGTTGTATTTCTACAAAGTTTGCTTGAATTGAAACGTTAGCTTCAAATACTGCTTTGTCTAGTTCCTGCAAAGACTTTACATCACGAGCCGGCGAGAAACTAGAACTATTGAGTAGAACCCTGTATCTTTAATTGTCAGGGTGCAGATAGCGTAGTGATTAGACTACATGGATTTTTAAAGCGGTTGATTACCCTATCCGCTCTACTTATACAGTAGCTAATTTTCATGAGTAGGCTTCGGCCGTGAGATCAGCGTTCGACCGAGCTCACGCCGAGGTCCGAACGGTCAAGACCCTTAAAAGAAGAAGTTATTCGAGATATGGAAACTACTCCCAACAAATTTATACCCAAGTAGTTTGTTCCTTGTCGCCAACGGCTATCTTATCTACTCGCGCCTAGAAATTAGTTGAATTGACCCAACACTTTCAGCGACAAAATATCTGATTAATTGTGTATCAGTGCGTTTGACACTCCCGTGGCTAAAAGCGAGGGATTCTTGGTTCATAGAGTTTCCTTAACCTGACAGGACGTATCCAACCAAACTAGAGGGAATCTCTCCCCAAGCGTATTAGTTTCCGTGTGTCCCACGGTACTTAGTCTCTTTTTGAGAATGTTGATAGCGGCGTTAATATCTCTATCTTCTACATAGCCACAATGGGGACAAATATGGGTTCTTGTAGATAGAGATTTAGGTACTTTTTGACCACAATTAGAACAGTTTTGACTCGTGTTATGGGGGGCTACTGCTACCGTAGCCTTACCATATTTAAAACCAAAATATTCTAACCATTGCCGAAAAGTTGACCAAGCCACATCATTGATAGATTTAGCTAGTCTAGAGTTTTTTACCATGCCTTGAATATTTAAGTTTTCGTAGGCGATGAAATCGTTAGATTTAATGACGCACAATGCCTCTTTTTCGACAAAGCCTTTACGTTGCCTACTTACTCTTAAATGCTTTCTAGCATATCTCTTTCTGTCCCTTTGGTAGTTGTTTGATTGGGGTTGACCTTTTCTAAACTTTTTGGATTTTTTCCGATTCAAACGGCTTAATCTTTTTTCTGCCTTGCGATAGTATTGTGGTATCTCTACCGTTTCCCCATCACTATTAGTGTAGAAAACTTTTAAACCTACATCCAATCCTACACATTTCTTTGTTGGTTCTAGGGGTTTAGCGTATTCCCGAATATCAACACTAAGACAGAATTGGACATAGTAACCGTCTGCTCGTTTAACAATCCTAACTCATTTAATTTGGTCTAGAGGGTAAAAGTTTAGATCTCTGGTTCATTTCAGTTTAACCGTCCCAATGTTTTTCTTATCTGTGAAAGTAATTTTTTTTCTATCCTCCGATAGTTGACCTCCACAGTTTTTATATTCCACAGAACGATTATTTTTCTGAAACTTAGGATAACCCTTTTTACCTTTAACCTTTTTCTTACAATTGTCATAGAAACGAGCAATAGACGACCGGGCCCGTTCTGCGGCTCGACTGAGCATCGCCGAACGTCCGATGCTTGTCTAGGAGTAGAATTTAGAGTATCGACAAACTTAAACTGTGTTGACATTGTGCTTTTACGTTGACATTGAGCCTTTACATTGAGCCTGTCGAAATGTGTCGAAATGTGTCGAAATGTGGACACTGAGCTTTTACATTGAGCCTTTACATTGAGCCCGTCGAAATGTGTCGAAATGTGGACACTGAGCCTGTCGAAGTGCTGTTTTATATTGGTCGGGGTTTCATCCCGTCTCTAAAAGCGAGGGTCTTCAGACATTTGAGATAAATGTTGCCGATTTACCTTCCCGGAAGCTAGGAATCTGTGCTAAGTTGTTGCAAGGATTATCTTCTGAGGCAGCCCTCAGAAGATAGACCATCAATCGAGATCAACTTTATCCTTTTTAACCTTGAGAGTTTGAAAAATGACCAAAAATCAGCAACTTTTGGCGAACATGGGGGGGGGGAGCCTTGCTCTCCTTCTTTCCTTGAGCTTAGGACAACAAGCTTCTGCCACCACCCTCGTTAGCAACCTATCTCCAACACCTTCTATGGGATACCCAGTAAAATTTGATGAATGGTTACGTTCAAGTTTTACGACTGGCAGTGGCAGTTATGGTTATACTATTAACTCGGTCACTCTTCGGTTAGCAGAAATGACTGCAAATCCCAATTTATTTGTCAGGCTCTATAGCGACAGCAGTGGAGGACTCGGTAGTCAGATAACCAGTTTTACTAACCCTAGTTTCACTCCTAACATTACCAACGATTACATCTTTACCCTTACTACTCCGCAAACATTAGCCGCTAATACTGCCTACTGGTTAGTTGCGGGGATTTCAGAGGGCAGTGGGGAATATCTATGGGCATTTACTCAATCACCCGACCAAACAGGGTTTCCTGGCTGGTCGATTGGTGATAATCCCTTTAATAGTACTAATCAAGGAGGTATTTGGAGTAATAATTTTTCTACTGCATTTAAAGCTTTTCAATTCAGTGTTAACGGGACAGAAAACACTTCTCCCCCTCCCCCTACTAACATTCCTGAACCGGGTTCCGTTGTTGCCTTGTTAGGATTAGGAGGATTGGGGTTAGCCTCTAGGCTGAAAAAACTCTCTACTCGTGCTTAGAAATTAGCTGAATGGAAACATCTTTCCGTCATCAGTCTTCGATGTCTTGGTAAACGAGGGAATATCCTAGCGACTCCCTGACTTTCATTGATAAATCTTCTTGACCTTATCGTGATATAGAGATTTATCAAAGCACGATTAACTTCTGTAAATAAAAACAAATTACCGCTAATTTTTCGATCAAAAAAAAGTATTTCTCAGGCAATTTTTCCCGTATCGAAGTATTAGCGGTGTGTTTTTTTATTATTGAACCAACGAGAAAAGTTTTACTTTAACGAAAGCACTTTCGGATCTTCTCGACTTTGTGTGACAAGTGTGCCATAAGCTTCGGGAAATCTAGCCGCCGCGAGTGCCACCTAATCTCCTTCTCGGTAGAATTCTGGGAAAAGAACGGTGGGGGGGGAATTACGGTTAAAAACTTTTTCTATGTACATGACTGCCATTTTAGCAAATAGGCTTTATCCCTTTCTATTAAGAAATATTACAATAAACATGGGGACATTAAGAAAAGTTAATGGGTGTATACATTGACGGATAAGGGTTTTCAGCTATTATAGTATATATGTATGAGGAAATTTTTCTTCTGGCGGGATGTTACTAGACTAACCGCCCAAGGGAAAAAATAGGAATTCTCTTCGGGCATTTTTGGCTTTTACGGTAAACTCAGAGGGGGAATATATCCCCTATCTGGCTTTAATCTGAACTGAGGTTAACCACGGCTAATTCTAATGTTGTCCCTTCCTTTTCTAGCTCCTTTTTGCTAAAACTTAACCCTTCATCCAAACAATCAATTACCACCGTATCCCCTTCCATAAAAGCTTGTTCGAGAATTTTTGTGGCTAAAGGATTCTCTAACTCCCGTTGGATAGCGCGTTTTAAAGGTCGCGCACCGTAGGTGGGGTCGTAACCAACAGTAACAATATGATTTTCTGCGGCCGTAGTTAATTCTAGATTAATTTTTTGTTCTGCTAATAATCTTTCCAGACGCTGTAATTGCAGACGAACAATGTAACGCAATTCTTCTTTTTTCAGGGTATGGAAAATAATTAAATCGTCGATACGATTCAAAAATTCGGGACGAAAATGACTCCGCAAA
>NZ_JASJFG010000292.1:0-4157 GCF_030065375.1 Microcystis sp. M49636_WE2
GACGCGGAGGGAGGGGCATTGATTTTGAGCAAAAATAACGGTCAAGTGGCGCTTGATCAACTCCATTGCCAAGATAATCAAATTAATGGGGAACTACGCCGACAATTAGAGGCAATTATCCGACAATTAAACCAAGAAGCGACACTTGAGAACAAAAATAATCGATCGCTTCTCGACAGTCTCGACCATCAGATCCGGCAAACTCTCGGACAGGGTACGCAGGTTTATAGTACACCTGTTTTAGTAAAAAATAGTGAGCGGGGACGTTTATACGTTTTCAGTCGCGATCCCGATTATGGTTGGACCCCCACCCGTCGTAAACTGTTGCAGCTAGTGGCGGATCAAACGGCGGTAGCTATAGCTAATAATGAATTAACGATCGAATTACGGGCCAAGGAACGTCAGGATCGAGAGTTAGAAATCGCTTCCGAAATCCAAAATCGTCTTTTACCCCGGCAATGTCCGAAAATTCAGGGGGTAGAATTGGCAGCCCACTGCAAAACGGCTAATCGCGTTGGTGGCGATTATTATGATTTTATCCCCTGCAACTACGATCAATTTAAACCGGCAACGGAGGCGGAAAGGGAAGCCAGTAGCGCTCCTTGGAGTATAGTCATCGGTGATGTCATGGGTAAAGGTGTCCCAGCAGGATTATTGATGACCATGACCCGGGGAATGTTGCGAGCGGAAGTGTTAAATCGTCACTCCCCGGCCCAGATTTTGCGTCATCTCAATCGGGTTATGTATGCCGATCTCGATAATTCTCATCGTTTCGTGACATTATTTTATTCCGAGTATGATCCACTGACGCAGCGTCTTGGCTACAGTAATGCTGCCCATTATCCCACCCTCTGGTGGCGGGCTAAAACGGCAGAGTTAGAGTCTCTTGACACGGAAGGGACATTAGTTGGTTTAGAGGCCGATTCTATCTATGATGATGCCCAAGTGCAATTAGAAGCGGGAGATACGCTGATCTATTATACCGATGGCTTTACCGATGCAGTTAACTCGAAAGGGGAAAGATTTGATCAGCAAAATTGGCTATCGGCAGTTAAAGAAGCCTGTCAACAGTACACCGATCCCGAACAAATTCTCGAATATTTATTTGGGAAAGTGGCCGCTTTTACTGGGTTAGGAAATGACAGTAGTGACGATATGACTTTAGTAGTTATGCGAGTAAAATCGGAGGAATAAATCATCACTTCCTAGCTCATAAATTAGCTTAATCCTGCTCTTGCCAAGGAGCAAATAAAGGCAATAACGCTAACCCGGGTAAAGCGGCGATTACCGTGATTAAAAAGAACCACCGCCAACCGATCGCCTCGGCTACAACTCCGGCGGGAGCCACCAAAATATCGCGACTAAAGGCCATTAAACTTGATAAAAGGGCGTACTGAGTAGCGGTAAAACGAGCATTACAAAGACTCATTAAAAAAGCCACAAAAGCGGCAGTGACTAAGCCACCACAGAAGTTTTCAATATTAATAGCCAAGACCATAAAAGGATAATTTTGCCCTAAATTTGCTAAAATAAAATAGACTAAATTACTAATAGCTTGCAAGCCGCCAAAAATCCAGAGCGATCGATTAATTCCCCAACGACTTAACAGGGAGCCACCTAATAAAACTCCCACCATAGTTGCTATCATGCCCATGCCGCCTTGGATCGCCCCGATATCGGTTTGACTGAAACCAGTTTTTAAGAGAAAAGGAGTCACCATATTATTAACTAAAGCATCCCCTAAACGATAGAGAACAATAAAGGCGAGAATGCCGATTCCTTGACCTATTTGATAGCGTTGAAAAAACTCTTGGAAAGGCAACCAAACCGCCTCTAAAAGGGTTTGAGGAGTATCATCCCTAGGGGGAGTAGCCGGGGCGAAAAAAGACCAAATAATCGTTAAAGCCATCAATCCAGCCAGGAAAAGATAGACGAGAGGCCAGGGAAAGTGATCGGCTAAAATTAAAGCGATCGAACCGGTTAAAATTAAAGCCAAACGATAACCTAAAACCCCGATCGCTACCCCGGCACCCATCTCCCATTTTTCTAAAATATCTGTGCGATAGGCATCGTAGGCAATATCTTGAGTGGCACTAAAAAAAGCGATCAGTAAAGCATTAATTGCCAATAATTCCAAAGATTGTTTTGGTTGTTGAAAAGCCATAAAACCAATCGCTAAAGTTAAACAAATTTGAGCGATTAAAATCCAACCGCGACGACGACCAAGAAAAGGAGGAACATAGCGATCGAGCAAGGGAGACCAAAGAAATTTGAGAGAGTAGGGGAGGGTAACTAAACTAAATAAACCGATCGATTTCAGATCAACTCCTTCGGTGGTCATCCAAGCTTGCAGGGTGCGACTGGTGAGAAATAAGGGCAATCCGGAAGCAAAACCTAAGAATAACAAAGCCGCCATTTTTTGACTGCGGAACACTTGCAAATAAGCGGAAATTTCTTTGATCATAGAGAGGATAGGAGGATAGATTAGATTAAAGAATATAGTTAATTGACCCAAAAAGAAAGAGATTAGTTCTGACCAGCATCATTCCATCTTAACCATGGCCCGGCGATCAAAAAAAATTCCCGAAAAATAGCGGTCTTTCCCCCAACTGGGGCTATAGGCAGTAGAATAGATGAGATTTTGATTCAGTAGTCTTGAAAAATTGCGGGATTCTCCTTAAGATAGATGCTTGATTCTCCCAACTAGCTCCCACCCCTATTTACCTTTCCCAGATAAGGACTGCCATCCCCATCTTCCCTGCCGACTCCTGTGATTAAAGTGGACTCCTGTTTTATCTCATACCTATTGTCTCATCCCTCCGACTCGGAAGCGACCGGTGACACTGCCGCCATTACCGTCGAGGTGCGTTTGGCCCAAAGCCAAGATCTCAAAAGCTTGGCGGAGATTATCGCCGATAGTTTTTTCCCCACGGCCAATTATTGGTCTTTTCTGCGTCCTATCTTTAAATTAGGCATTTACGAGGACTTACGGGGACGATTACGCGGTGATACCCCTTACTATCACTGTCTGGTAGTCAGTCAAACCAGTGTCACCGCCACGGGTCCTCAGGAAGTTATTGTCGCTACGGCGGAAATCAGCTTAAAATCCAGTTCTTTTTTAGCTGTTCCCATTCCTTATATTTCTAATTTAGCCGTTAGTCCCGATCGCCGGCGTGCCGGTCTGGCCCGGAGATTGCTGCTCAAGTGTGAACAGATCGCTAGAGAATGGGGTTTTGAGGAACTTTCCCTCCATGTTCTCGATAATAATCTAGCAGCCCAGTCACTGTACTTAAGTAGCGGTTATCGTCTGCAAAAAACCGACGGTTGGTTGATCAATCGGTTATTTAATCGACCACAAAAGTTATTTCTGCACAAAAAAATCAGCCAATGAGGAGACTCCGAGACAGGTTTTAGGGGTTGGGGTGTTGCGGTTTTAGTTCAATTTCCCCACTCCCCCACTCCCCCACTCCCCCACTTCCCCGCTTCCCCGCTTCCCCGCTTCCCAATTCATAATTCATAATTCATAATTCCCACACCCCGCTCCCACGAAACAAACCCTAGATATTTCGACAAAATTGCGATGCCGAAGAACTATAAGGAAAAATTCTGCTATATTATCTGCTAACTCTCTAGAAAACCCGATTAGTTTAATAATCTTTTCCGGTTATCTGAGAAAACAAATAGTTTATCTCTTTAAATATGGTTTTAGGGAGATATTTAGTGATTGTGTGAGGCAATTTGTGGTTAATAAGACGAAATCAAGGCTTAAAAGCGGAAAATCAAGCAAATTAGCGGCTAAACCTGTTAAAAAGCGGCGATTGTCGGGTAAATGGTTCCTGACAGCCCTAGGCTTAACTGGCTGCGCCCTAGTTTCCGCTACGGCGGGGGCTATGTTAGCTGTGTCTCTCTCCTCCACACCTTTGCGACAAGCTGCTCTTAGTCCCGAAGAAGCCGCCGCTTTTAACAATCAACAGGCCATATCCTATGAAAATCTGCAACTTCCCGCCCTCAACCGCCCCGTTAATATTCTGGTAGTTGGCGCGAAAGTGTTGACATCCGATGTCAAGGAGGCACAAACCCCAGATCTGGGTTATCATGCCCCGGTTAATTCCTTGGATGGTTTAACCGATACCATGCTGTTACTGCGTTTTGACCCC
>NZ_JASJFG010000488.1:0-2172 GCF_030065375.1 Microcystis sp. M49636_WE2
GATAACTGATAACTGATAACTGATAACTGATAACTGATAACTGATAACTGATAACTGATAACTGATAACTGATAACTGATAACTGATAACTGATAACTGAAACCGCTTAAACCCAAGAATGAAGAGCGCGTAATTGGGGCGTTTTTTTAGCTTGGTGGGTCTGCATTCTTTGTAAAACATCATCGAGAATTGTCACCGCTTCGCGGATATATTCCCCCTTATTCAGCATGACACATTCGGACCTTTCGGCCATAGCGGCATCGGTAATCTCGGCCCGGGAGGGAATACTTTTCTTGACCAGATTTTCTAGGACTTGGGTAGCCCAAATGACCGGAATATGGGCCGCTTCGCATAACCAGAGAATTTCCTCTTGAATTTCTGCTAGTCTTTGATAGCCAATTTCTACGGCCAAATCACCCCGGGCAATCATTACCCCAAAAGGTTGTTTACCGGCGGCATGGATGATTAATTCGGGAAGATTTTTCACGGCTAAAGGTGTTTCTATTTTGGCCACGATTGCTTTTTGTCGCCAAGTATCCCCCAAACGACTTTGTAACTCTAGCTGTAGTGTCTCGATATCGCTGGCTTTTTGTACAAAAGAGTAACCGATAATATCGGCATTTTCGGCAATAAAATCTAAATCTTGCCGGTCTTTTGCGGTCAAAGGATCGATATTTAAGACCGTATCGGGGAAATTTAGGCCTTTATCTGCTTTGAGTTTTTCCCCTTTCTCCCTGGCGTGGGTAATTTTTAGTAAGAGACCTTCTGGCATTATGGCAATAACTTCAGCCCCGATATGACCATCATCAATCCAAACTTTCGCCCCGACGGGAATTTGGGGAATAATTTCCGGTTGGGAACAATTAGCCTGAAAATACTGAGGATGGGCAGTATGGGGCGGTTGGGTGGTTAAGAGGAGAAAATCCCCTTGATATAGTCTGGTTTGGGACTGGGGGGCTAAAATCTGTTCTAAACGGATTTTTGGGCCAGCTAAGTCCATATAAACTTTACAGGTATGTCCATTGACTAAATTTTCGGGATTTTTGACCGCCTCGCGCAGATTTTCGATCATTCCCTGCCACTCTTTGGGTCCATCATGGGCGCAATTAATGCGAATACAGTCCATCCCGCAACGCAGTAATTGAGCGATAAAATCGGGGTCGGTTGCCGCCTCCGTCGGCATTGTCACCATAATTCGCACCCGACGCTGGGGGGAAGGCAGACCGAAAACTTCGGCGCTATGGGAGGCTAAAAGTTGATCTCCCTGGAAAAATGCCTCTAAAGGGGGATGTTTGGGTAATAATGAGGCTTCTTGATGACAAACCGCCCCTAAAGTGGCAATTACCGCATCGAGGGTCGGTAAAACTTTCGATTCAATCCGGCCTAGGGAAGATAATCCCCAGGGCATTAAAGCTAATTGCAAATCCCGGATATCTTCTTGTCTCAGGGCGAGATAATAGGCTAAATTACGGGTGCTAGGTTGAAAATTCTCCCTTTCAATTAGGTTTTTCCACTGCTGCAATTTCTCCTCTCCTTCCACTGTCACAAAATGCCGTAACTTTTGCAGATGATGGAGGAGAGTTTGGGGATAGGATAATTGTTCTCGCTTGAGTTGTTCTGAGAGAGTTAAAGACATAAAATCAAGTAAAAAGTAAAAATCGTCAATTACTAAGGCAATACTTGCCTAGAAAATGATCACTTTCGCCGCTTATATTGCTTTTGGGCGGTTATGGGGTCAGTTCTCAGGTATAATCTCTCTATTTCTATACTAAGCAAATATCCTGTCTCTAGAAGTTAATTTTTGCTGCGATTTATGGCGGTTATCTTCATGGTGAGGTGGGAAGTTTTGGTTTTCGTGGTTCGCTGGTCGGTGGTCGATACTAGAAAGGCTAGGTTTATCGGTGAAAAATTATCGATAAGCTTCTTTAATCTTATGCCTTTGATCAAATTTAAAATAATGGCGGACATTGGTTGAATAAATTATCTTTTTTGGGCTATATTAAAGGTGACTAAAGTGATTAGTAACTACATTATTAAGTTTTATGAAGGGAGGGAATGCTCCAGAATCGCGACTATAATGATTAAACAGATCATTCCTGTGTCGGCGAGAGCGAGAAAATATGTCTGCCACTGAATACGAAGCAATTATCGGTTTAGAAACCCACTGTCAAC
>NZ_JASJFG010000561.1:0-1673 GCF_030065375.1 Microcystis sp. M49636_WE2
AGAACGGGGTTATACGGATAATGCCACCCCTTCGGCCAACGGAATTGCGATCGCTAATTTATTGCGTCTGTCGCGATTGACGGAAAATCTAGAATATCTCGATCGGGCCGAAAAGGCCTTGCAATCTTTTAGTACCATCCTCGAAGAGTCCCCCACCGCTTGCCCCAGTTTATTTGTCGCCCTCGATCACTATCGTCACGGTTTCTGTCTGCGGGCCCCGGAAAGCTCGATCGAGCCGCTGTTAAGTCGCTATTTACCCACTGCGGTGTATCGAGTCGATGACAGTTTGCCCCCTAGCACATTTGGGTTAATTTGTCAAGGGTTATGCTGCCTTGAACCGGCGGAAAATTTAGAACAGTTAGACCGACAAATTGCTGGGGTGATGGTGGGTCCGTCAATACTACTCGGTTAAGGTTTTTTCTCTCTGCTCCCCACTCTCCCAGGAAATAGGCTCTGGTGTTTGGCTTTCGTTGGCAACTTCTAACCAGCCTTGCATGGCCTCTTGAAGGCTATTGATGAGTTCATCAATACTATCCCCTTCTGTTATGCAGCCAGGGAGTGCAGGAACTTCCGCCCAGTAACCTCCTTATCGGCGGGAAAAAGGCGTTAAATATCCGTGAGTGGGAATGTCTTTTCTGTGGGACTTTTCATGATCGAGACATCAATGCTGCGGTAAATATCAAGGTCGCCAGTGGGCAATCGGAGACCCTAAATGGACGGGTCGGAAAGCGTAAGACTACCGCTAAGGTAGCAGCATCCTGTGAAGCGTCAACCCCATTGACGCGACTATCCTAAAAAGGTGGCGTGGTGAGGAATCACCGTCCGTTTACGGCGGTGAGGATGTCAAGGTTTCTCCAACTTCAGGATTTACCCCCAAGAAATTGCTTAATCTGGCTGCATAATCAACATAGTCTACCCCCAGAAGTACAGGGCAAATGGTGCTTCCCCACCATTGCCTTGCTGAGGGCTTCGACGGTGAGTTCAGCCGAACCGCCGAACGGTGGGGACTGACGCGGATTCGTTCAACTTTGAGAAAATTGTCGGAAAAGAGATATTAACTCGGAAAGCCATTATACTCAATGATCGAAGACTATTGGCTGGTGATCGATGAACCAAGACAACGAGATTAGTCATTTACTAGACCTCATGCCCGCTTCGGGACGGATGATGACGCGCATTGTCAGCAAACCCGAAAGCCCCAAGGTAATCGAAACTAATTTTCCCCTGCCCTGGCAAAGAGGGGTCAGACCAATTCAAATTAATTTTGACCTCTGGCGGCAATTATCAAGACCCCAACGGGATTTAGTCTTGTTAAGGGCCGTCTGTGTTTTAACGGCAGTAAAATGGTTTAAACCCGATCTCGATCGAGTAATTGCTCTGGCTGGTATCATCGGTTTAACCGTGGAAACCCTACAAACCGATGCCGTCGGTATGGCAGTGGCGGGGGGTTTAACTGCCTTGGCAATTAACCGGATTTGGCGGGAAAAACGCAGCCCCCAACGGGAATTAGACGCGGATGAGGCAGCCCTAAAAGTGGCCGTTAGACGCGGTTACACGGAAACCGAGGCCGCTAAGGGTTTATTATCGGCTATTGAGACTATAGCTGAAATTGAGGGGCGATCGAGTCTCAATTTTAACGAGTTATTGCGCTGTCAAAATCTGAAAAAATTAGC
>NZ_JASJFG010000115.1:0-2314 GCF_030065375.1 Microcystis sp. M49636_WE2
TAAAGTCGTCGCTTTCGGTCAAGATCCGCAAAAAGTGCGCGTCTATGAAGTGATGAGCAAACCCTGCATCGTGATTAATCCCGACCTCGGGGTTGAATATGTGGCCCGCTTATTTGCTAATACCGGTATTCGTTTCGCACCGGTAATTAAAGGCGGTTTGCTCGGTGTTATCTCTGTTAGTGACATTCTCCATAAAGGTAACGCCGTCGAAAAGCCCCGCAGTCTTGATTTAGAAGCGGAGATTATCAAAGCTAGAGATATTGCCCGGGCAGTATGTGCTGAAAAAGGGGGAAATTCTCCCGATTGTGCCGCAGCTTGGGATATTGTTGAGGAATTACAGGCAGAATTGGCACACCAACGCGCTAAAAAACCGGAAAAAACTTATTTTGAGGAATACTGTCAAGAAAATCCCGATGCTTTTGAAGCTCGTATCTATGACACCTAATCCCCATGGGTTTTCGGTATTCTCCGATACCTCAAACTTTTTAATCCGGCAAAAGTAGTGTATAAAAGTTTTATTTGCTAATAATCGAGGAAAAACCATGGCTGATCTATTTGTCATCGCCTATGAGGACGAATTTAAAGCAGAAGAAGTTCGTTTAACTTTGGCTAAACTGCAACGGGAACATCTCATCGAGCTAGAAGATGCCGCCGTAGTGGTTAAAAACAAAGATGGCGAGATTAAACTCAAGCAAGCGGTCAATTTAACGGCAGCGGGAGCCGCTAGTGGCAGTTTCTGGGGATTATTAATCGGTACACTCTTTTTATCCCCTCTCTTGGGGGTTGTTCTCGGTGCTGCTGGTGGCGCTTTGGGAGGTGCTTTAAGTGATATCGGTGTGGATGACAATTTTATGCGGGAATTGGGAGAAACCCTGCAGCCCGGTACATCTGCTCTCTTTGTTCTCGTCCAAAAAGTTACCCCCGATAAGGTCCTCGATGAAGTGGCCCCCTACGGAGGTAAAGTATTACGCACTTCTTTGACCAAAACCGACGAAGCAGAATTACAGAAAATTCTCGACCAAAGAGGTGTTAAACCCGAAATCGTTTAGGATATGAGTCCATAAAAGCCAGAAAAAGGGAATATATTTCCCTTTTTACTTTTTGAGCAAGAATGGGTTTAGTCTCACAACCACAGCAGCTATAAAATAAGCAACAATCAATAATTATTAATGAACTTTAAGCTTCCAATTGAGCTATTTTCGCCCCAGTATTGTTTTGCCCAACCCAACCTACGAGGCGATGCGCTCTGCTACGCAGTGCCTTTGGCATCGCACTAACCAATAACCTCAATGGTCGGGTGCATTGGGGTTGTTAGGTTCGCAATCGCCATGACTTTGGATCACGCCGACCATGAAAAATCGCGGTCACAACGACCCGACTTGAAATCACTCGATAGTAGACAGCATATGGGAATCGTTTGATGACTGCTCGTCGAATGTCCAGATAAACGATTGCATAAGACTCTGGCATCATGCCGATCTGATTGAGTAAGTCATCTACACAATCAATAAATTCATCACCCAAACCAGCTTGTTGACTCTCATACCAATCATAGGCATCCCTGAGGTCGTCACCGACTTCTGGACGAAATACCAGTACATACTTCATGCTTGCTTTCTGACTGATGCTTTCATCTCTTCCCAGGTGAGGACGTTATCGGGATCATTATTATGACCCTCAATCCGCTGATCGAGTTCGTGTTTTTGCGCCTCGGTTAAATCAGGATACACCTGTTCCACTGCAATACTGTCCCAAATCGCTTGAACCAGAAGGATTCTATCCTCAACACTTAAAGTTGTAATTTCATTTAGTGTAGCTGCGATATCCATACAGACAAGCTCCCGATTCAGATTGAGCGAGTAGTTCTAACAAGTTGTCATGGGTTCGGACTTGAAGCGTTAGTTTAGGCATACATATTGATGACTCAAATACTAAGCGACCTAACTATATATTATAGGTCAACTTTCTGCATAACACTCTCCAGAGTAACGATATGGGTCAACTTTCTGTATGTCACCCCGTCCTACAACATATATACTCATTTGTCAATAGCTAGTAATATTTAATCTGCTTATACTTCGAGTTTTGACCTGAAAATGGGCGATCAATAGTCAAGCGATCGAGGGATGGGTACAACCACGAGCCTAGGGGATTGATTATGCAAGGGTGAACAACTTATCGGCAGGTTTCCAGGCCGCTCCCCAATAACTGATCACTGAAAGAGGGCTAAACTAAAAAGCCGTGCTAAAATCAGCATATCTAGGGTCGCTTGTGTAGGTGATGGATAGGCTATGTTTGAAAGATTTACGGAAAA
>NZ_JASJFG010000435.1:0-4311 GCF_030065375.1 Microcystis sp. M49636_WE2
TCTTGGATTTGGTGGGTAAAGTGTATTCTAAGATACATTCCTCCTAGCGAGGGGGTGGAACGAACCACAAAGACACAAAGGACACAAAGATTGATCGATCCGATGTAAGTTAAACTTATCACACAGAACCTAGAAGAGCCGTTTTAGGAGAGGTAAATATGATGAATAGTCTGCAAACTTCAGTCGAACGGGAAAATTTAGGACAACTTTTGTTAGAAAATCTGCAAAATATTACAGATAAACTCGATCAAATTGTCACCGATTCCGATCGGATAATACTGGATAATTTACTACAAGAAACTAAGATTTTAGTTGAGCAAGTTAAAGATAACTCTAAAACTTATCAAGCAAGAGCCGATATATTTTATCAAATTGATAAATTATGGTTTCAGGTATGGAAACAGTATAGAGATGAGGATTCAGCACTGGAGTTAATCCAATATATAGACCAATTTACTAATCAAATTACTGCCTATAATCAATTATTTATCAGCCTTGCTCAGATCAATGAGGGAAAGACTGGTGAAGAAAAAGCCGATTTAATCAGAGTGGTGGAAGGTTCACACATTCTCTCGGAAACCATAGATGTGTTTATTGATATGTTTGCCGATTCAGAATTAGAGCAAATTTACCAGGGAGCTAAAAATGCTCTATCGGTTTCTAATCGTACTATAACCGAATATTTCCAAGATACTGACAAATCTTTAGTCACCCAATTGAGAGCTTATAGTAGTTTAATAATTTTCAGAATTCAAGAGCGATTTAATCCTAGTAATGTATCCTCAGAAACTACCTCTCATTCCCTAACAGATGACTTAAGCGATCTTGATCCTTGGACAAGAGACTTAGTGGGGGTTGTCGATTTAGGACCAGAAGACCCAAAAGAATCGTATATTGATTATTTAGTGGAGAAGTATCGGTGAAACGAGTCCTATTCGATAGTGATGTATTGCTAGATGTTTTGGATAAGCGTGAACCACATTTTCAAGCATCTGTACAAGCATTAAATACAGTTAAGACAGGTAAAACTCAAGGATATATTTCTGGTCATGCCGTCACCAATATTTATTATATTTTGTCTAGAAAAAACGAAAGAGAAGTCTCAAGAAAGTTGGTGATAAGTCTTCTAGAGAATTTGCAAGTTGCTAGGGTGACAGATGCAATAATTAGGCAAGCATTGGCAAGTCAGATGAAAGATTTTGAAGATGCCGTTACCAGTGCCGTTGCTGAATCGGAAAAGCTAGAAATAATCATAACGCGAAACCTAAGAGATTTTGCTGTTTCCCCTGTTCCCGCAATGCTACCAGCCGATTTTTTATCGATTCTTTAACTAATGCTTCGGTAAACGTAAACCATCCGATCGCATGGGGATTAAAATCTGAGTTAAACTGCGTAATTGTTCGGCCGTTCCCATACAAATTAACAGATCCCCGGCCATTAATTCCGTATCGCCAGTGGGTCCCCCGATTAGCGTACCATCGGCGCGACGTATAGCCAAAACTAAGGCCCCCGATCGAGATCTTAAATGTGCTTGACTAAGACTTAAACCGACACAGGGACAAGTCCGCGGATCGATTAAAAATTCTTCCATATAAAATGATCGATCAGTTCCGGTTAAAATCCCATCGACAAAATCCATCACCTGGGGTCGTAGGGCCGCGGCCGCTAATCTTCTACCGCCGGTAATATAGGGAGATACTACCGCATCGGCCCCGGCCCGTTGTAATTTTTGTACTGCTTCCTCGGTACTGGCCCTAGCAATGGCGCGGATTTTCGGATTAAGAGTTTTAGCAGACAAAACTGTATATAAATTCTCCGCATCGGAAGTTAAAGCGGCCACAATACAAATAGCGCGTTCAATTCCTGCCATTTGTAAAGATTTATCTAAGGTGGCATCTCCTTGAACAACAATATAATTTAATTCTTTGGCCCGATTTACCTGTAGGGGGTCTGTATCAATGACTACAAAAGGAATATTTTCGGCGTAAAATTCGATCGCCACCTGTCTCCCCGTGCGACCCAAACCACAGATGATATAGTGTTCTGATAGTCGATCGATCAAGCGTTTCTCCTGTCTCTGTTTGAGTCCCTCTTGAAAATAGCCTTGAATTAAAGCTTCGGTCAAGCGATTAACAATATAACCGATGCTGACTACTCCCATGATAATCAAAACCATTGTAAACAATCGTCCCCGTTCACCTAGGGGATTAATTTCGCCAAAACCGACGGTAGCGAGGGTACTAATCGTCATATAGGCCGAATCTAGCCAACTCCAACCCTCGATCAGATGATACCAAAGCGTACCCAGCAAAAATACCACAATCAGGGCAAAAATTCCCCCGATTAATTCCTGACGCAGACGACGATATTTATCTTCACTGATAGACAAGCAAAATTCACCCCTAAGACTGTCTAGTAAATTACAATAAAATCAGTTTTTAATCTAAATAACCCGTCCTTCTCAGACGGATTTGATTATAATTTCCCCTATGTCTAATCGCGCAGGAGTTCCCCAGTGAGTCCAGAAACCCTTTTAGAACCAACCCTAGTTGATCCCACTCCCAATTTAAACCCGAATCAACCCTTCGATCCAGATAGTTTTAACAGCTATGTGATGAATACTTATGGTCGTTTTCCCATTGCGATCGCCAAAGGGTTAGGCTGTCTTCTCTGGGATACTTCCGGTAAACAATACCTTGATTTTGTCGCGGGAATTGCCACCTGTACCCTCGGTCACGCGCACCCTGCTTTAATTGAAGTGGTTAGCCAGCAAATCCAAAAACTCCATCATGTCTCGAATTTATACTATATTCCCGAACAAGGGGAACTAGCTAAATGGATTGTCGATCATTCCTGCGCTGATAAGGTCTTTTTCTGTAATTCTGGTGCGGAAGCGAACGAAGCGGCAATTAAATTAGTGCGGAAATATGCCCATACGGTTCTAGATTTCCTCGAACAGCCAGTGATTTTAACCGCTCACGCTAGTTTTCACGGTCGGACTTTAGCTACCATCACCGCAACCGGTCAACCGAAGTACCAAAAAGATTTTGAACCCCTGATGCCAGGGTTTGCCTATATTCCCTATAATGATATCGAAGCGGTGGAAAATGCGATCGCTGATCTCGATGAGGGTAATCGTCGTGTGGCCGCGATTATGTTGGAACCGCTGCAGGGTGAAGGGGGAGTTCGTCCGGGAGATATCGAATATTTCCAACGTTTACGGCAAATTTGCGACGAAAATAACATTTTGCTTGTCTTTGATGAGGTACAGGTGGGAGTCGGAAGAACTGGTAAACTCTGGGGTTATGAGAATTTAGGAGTGGAACCGGATATTTTCACTTCTGCTAAGGGTTTAGCGGGGGGTATTCCCATCGGTGCGATGATGTGCAGAAAATTCTGTGATGTGTTTGAACCGGGTAGTCATGCGAGTACCTTTGGAGGTAATCCGTTCGCTTGTGCCTCAGCTTTAACAGTATTACAAACCATTGAACGGGATCATCTTCTCGAAAATGTCCAGCAGCGAGGGGAACAATTACGGGCCCGTTTACGCGTGATTGCTTCTCAATATCCCCATCTATTTGTTGATGTGCGCGGTTGGGGTTTAATTAATGGTCTGGAAATTAATTCAGAAAGTGAGTTAGTTTCATCTACTATTGTTAATGCATCCTTGGCAGAGGGTTTATTAATTGCCCCCGCAGGTCCGAAAGTTCTCCGTTTTGTACCTCCTTTAATCGTCTCGGAAACAGAAGTAGATGAGGCTATGGATAAGCTAGAAGCAGCCATCGCTAAAGTGTTTTAATTTCAGTTATCAGTTATCAGTTATCAGATGTAAGTTTTAAGTTGACAGTTCCCAGTTATGAGTCAATTCTTTTTGAGCTTTATCACCCTAACTGTCACTTTTTCGCTGATTACTGGTTACTGTTTACTGATAACTGATTTATGTGGCATCCTGACGCTTATCAAGCTTTAATTGCCGAGAATTATCGCCAAGTTGCGGCAATCTACGAGGAACTAATCGATAACAATCCCGAAAATATTTCTGACTATTGGTACTTAGGAGTTGCCTATCTTCTGCAAAATTTAGAAGCAGAGGCACAGGTGATGTGGCAAAATGTTTTCAGGGGAGGTAATCCGGAAGAAGTTAAGCAATGGCAAGCAGAATTAGAAGCAGTTTTAGACGCAGAAGCGCGACGACAACAAAGAAAAGGTGATCTGGCAGCTGTAGAATATTTTCGCTATCATCTACAGGAAATTGTTCCCAAGTCAATTAATAATTTATTAGCTTTATTCGACTTAGCTTTAGATTTAGAA
>NZ_JASJFG010000793.1:0-3281 GCF_030065375.1 Microcystis sp. M49636_WE2
GAGTATTCCCGCTTTAAAAATTGTTTTAGACCATCTCATCACCCTTAACCTCGATTTTCTGCTGATTGCTGGCGATTTAACCCAAGATGGTGAACCAGAAAATCATCGTTGGTTAGCCGATTGTTTAGCCACTTTACCCTTCCCCGTCTATGTGGTGCCGGGTAATCATGATGTTTTGAGTTTAACCGCAACAGAAAACCAGATCGGTTTAGGAGATTTTCCCTTTTATTATCAACAATTTGGTTACAGCGATCCAGAACAAATATACTACCAAAAAGAAATTTTACCCGGAGTGCAATTAATCGGTCTTAATTCTAATCAATTCGATGATCAAGGTAAACAAATTGGCAGTTTAGATGCAGAACAATTGCATTGGTTAAAACAGACTTTACCCGCGCTAAAAAACGATCTAGTGATGGTGATGATCCATCATAACGTTATCGAGCATTTACCCGGACAAAGCAATCATGAATTAGGTAAACGCTATATGTTGGCTAATGCGGTAGAACTGCTCGATATACTAGAGGAAAACGGCGTAAAATTGTTGATTACTGGCCATCTCCATGTGCAGGATCTGGCTTTTGCCAGAGGTATCTATGAAATTACCACCGGTTCTCTCGTCAGTTATCCCCATCCCTACCGGGTGCTAGAATATTCCGAAAACACGGTTGAATTAGCCATAGAATCCTTTCATCTGCAAAATATACCCGGATGGGAGAATTTACCCGCTATTTCTCGGCAATGGTTAGGCGATCGCTCTTATCCTTTTATGATGCGTTTGTTAACCTGCCATCCCCTCAATCTTCCCATGAGTCTAGCGGAGGAATTAGCCCCGAAATTACGAAATTTTTGGGCAGATGTGGCCAAAGGTGACACAATCTTCGATTTTAGCGATTTTCCGCCCCTAGCACGCCGTTATTTTTACACTTTCAGTGCCATCGATCCCCTCGGTAATCCTCATTTTATCGACAATCAAGCTGTAATTAGGGTTTGCTGAAAAAGCTTTTCCTAGGGGCAGGGTGTGGGGTGTGGGGTGTGGGGTGTGGGGTTTTACCGATTTTCAGGTGGTCAATTACCTAATTTTCAGGGAAAAAGTCCAGGAATTTTCCCCCTAATCACTCCAAAGGTCGGCACTTTTTGAGGGAAAACAAGTCTAAAAGTCTTATACAACAAGGTTTTTAGATTTATTCAGCAAGCCGTAATTAGTTTCAAGCATCAGTTCAGTTATCGGCGATCAAACTTGCTGGTAGAGTTCAGAGAATAGCTGCAACAAATAATTAACTATAGCTTATAGTTATGGTACGCGGCCGCTATCTTGGCAGAAAATGTCAAAAAAAATCAATGGAAGCAATTAAAAAGGAATTGAAAAAAATCGGTTCTCTTGCCCTGTTTTTTTTCTTGGCTTTCGGTTATATTCTTCTGATCATGAAATTATTTCTGGAAGAGTATTCGATTACCACCTACGTTTTGGGTAAAGCGATCTTAGGGGCGATCATTGCCGCAAAAACCGTGGTCATTCTCGACGTGGCCCTGAAGCTAGAATGGTTAGAAAATCGCCCCCGTTACCTTAGCGTTCTGTATCGAACCTTTGTTTATACCCTAGCAGCACTGATTCTCGGCTCGATCGAGGGTTTTCTGGAAGCTTATCGGGGAACGCGGGTAATTTCGCAGGCAATGGCCAAATTTTGGCAAAGGGAAAGTTTCTCTCAAATCCTTGCGGTTACTCTCTGTCTAGCAGTGGTTTTTTGTCTCCACAATCTCTGGCAAGAAATCGATCGCTATTGGGGTAAAGGCACATTGAGAAAATTTTTTCTCGGTCGCTCCTAGAGTAGAGCAGTTATCTTAATGGTGAAGTTTTCCTTTTGGGGAGTCGGGAGATAGGATTTAGAGAGATGGGGATTTAGGGAAATTTCAGCTAAATTCCCCACTACCCCCACACCCCACGAAAAACTTGTTCAGCAAACCCTATTTAAGAAGTATATGCGATCGCCCTATCTTTCCAGGGCAACCGCTGCTAGGATAAAATACGGGTGAAAAATTGCTAATCCAAGGAGTACAGACGTGATTGAACCTTTAGTGCTAGGGATTGTCCTAGGCTTAATTCCCATTACCCTAGCGGGTTTGTTCGTTGCCGCCTACTTACAGTACAAACGGGGCAATCAATTCGGCTTAGACTAAATCTATCACGCCAATCCCCCGAATTGAGACAATCTCCCGTCAAGCTAGGCACTAGACGGGAGATTTTTCAATAGGACAAATTTGCCGCTTAACAGATTGTGGCTGCCGGCGTTGCCATCCCTGCAAAACTCATCTGTCTTATGGGGAGAGCGCTCGCCTGAAACCAAAGGCTAGACGGCTGTTAAACTAGGAAAACGAATGACGGTTTCCGTATATTCGGGAACCCATCCGGCGGTACTGGTGAAGTAACGTACTGCTTTAACTCGTTTACTGGCAGTGAGGTGAAACCAGTGTTCGCTATGGGCGGGAACATTGATATATTCTTGAGGTTGAATAGTTAATTCCCCCTGAGAACCATCGGGAAAGACAAAGCCAAAAACCCCCTCCCCATCAATGATATAACGCACCTCATCGTCAGCGTGGGTGTGACAGCGCTCGAATTTGGCCAGTAAAGTGTCGAGATTGGGAATTTCAGGGTGTAAAACGATTAAATCTCTAGCTTGATAACCCGCTTCTTGCTTTAGTTGCTCAAAATAACCGTCTAAGCTGGTTAAAACTATTTCTTTTTCTTCGTCAGTGAGAGAAGCTTGCTTAAGTAGCTGACAAGTGGCTTCGTTTTCGATCGGCCAATAGTTTAAAGTAACATTTAATTTGGCCAATTCCAGACTAATATCGGCTAACTGGGTATAGGTTGTCCCATTCTCTAAGCGTAGTATCGCCATTGGTTATCATCCTCAAGATTACTTTTTCTATTTTAAAGTTTTCCAGAGGCAAGCCGCTCGATTTTTTGCCCCTCGATCCCTTGCCAGTTCCTAGGATTTTCTGCTCAAAAATGCTATTATGGCCTATATATGGGGAATTAGCTCAGTTGGTAGAGCGCTGCGATCGCACCGCAGAGGTCAGGGATTCGAGTTCCCTATTCTCCATTTGCCAGAGATATTAACCGCTTTTTAAGGTTCAAGAAAGATTATGAACCGGCGTCAACTTCCCAAAAAGGTGTTACTTTTATTTCTGGGGAGAATAGCAGAGGATTACTGACAGAAAAGCTAAAAGACTTAACTTGTGGTGGTAATTTTCCTTGAAAAAATGCCATTAATTCCTGA
>NZ_JASJFG010000540.1:0-9090 GCF_030065375.1 Microcystis sp. M49636_WE2
GAAGTATTAGTGGGACGCATTCGTCAAGATATCTCCCATCCTAACGGTCTAGAATTGTGGCTATGCGGCGATCAAATTCGCAAGGGTGCGGCTTTAAATGCCGTGCAAATTGCGGAACTTTTAGTCAAGAAAAATCTCGTCGGTTCAAGATTAGCAACAGTTTGATAATTAAGCTATCAGCCATCAGCTAGATCAAGGCGATAATAACTAGACCTCTGGTAAAAATCAAAAATTGTTGTTAGGGTTAGGAGTCAGTAGTCAGTAGTCAGTAGTCAGTAGTCAGGAGGATTAAGAATGAATAATAATCAATTAAATGGTCTATTTACAGACTTTAGGCAATTTAATCCTTATTTTTGCCGTTTTTGAATCCTCAAAAATTAATTATGCAAGAGGTTAACTAGAACGTAGGTTGGGTTGAAGCATGAAACCCAACGCCCGATTATGTTACGCCACCGCTAACCCATCCTACAAATAATTAAGTGGGTGGGTGGAATTAAATATAAGATGAACGTAGGTTGGGTTGAAGCATGAAACCCAACGCCTGATTATGTTACGCTACCGCTAAACCATCCTACAAATAACTAATTGTGCCTCCCTACTTAGGAGGATTGCCAGATTCTTTCTTTTGCCTCTTGCCTTCAGAAGTTGATAACTGATAACTGATAACTGATAACTGATAACTGATAACTGATAACTGATCAATGAGTGAAACAACCTATTTTGGACGAGTAATTACGGCGATGGTGACTCCCTTCACCGTCGAGGGTCAAGTTAATTATGCCCTGGTGGAAAAATTGGCCGATTATCTAGTTACTCACGGTAGCGATGGTATAGTGGTCTGTGGGACGACGGGAGAATCACCCACCCTAAGTTGGCAGGAAGAATACGAACTATTTAGTATTGTCAAAAAAGCGGTTAATGGTCGGGGAAAAGTGATCGCGGGGACGGGTTCTAATTCCACTTCCGAAGCGATCGAAGCGACCCAACAGGCTGCTAAACTGGGTTTAGATGGTTCTTTACAAGTGGTTCCCTACTACAATAAACCACCCCAAGAGGGTTTATACGAGCATTTTCTGACCATTGCCAAAGCTTGTCCCGATCTGCCGGTGATGCTTTATAATATCCCTGGTCGGACGGGTCAAAATATGACCCCGGAAACGATTATTAAACTGGCAGCAGTTGATAATATTGTGGCGGTAAAAGAAGCTAGTGGTAATTTAGAACAAACCTGTAAGATTTACTGTCATACCCCTGAAAATTTCGCTATTTATTCCGGCGATGATTTTCTCACCTTACCCCTGATGACCTGTGGTGCGGTGGGGGTGGTCAGTGTTGCTAGTCATCTAGTGGGAGAAGAAATCCAAGGGATGATTCAAGCTTTATTAACCGGAGATGCGGCCAAAGCGATCGAGATTAACTTGAAATTATTTCCCCTGTTTAAAGGTTTATTCTGTGCCACTAATCCAATTCCAATTAAAGCGGCCTTAAATCTAGTCGGTTGGGAGGTGGGGGGATTGCGATCTCCTTTATGTTCCTTAAGTCCCGAACTAGAAGAAGGATTAGCAAAAATTATGCAAGAATTGGCTTTAATCTAGAAAAATACTAGAAAATTTGGCTAACTAAACTAGGATTTTTTCGAGAAAGTAGGTTATAATATTAATAGCTTAACTAGAAGAAAAGAAATATAGTTTAGAACGGCGAGAAAGTATTGATATAAGTGAATTTAGCTAGGTGTTATTCCCCTAGTCATACTTATTCTGACTATTCATTTTTTGAGATTTCCTGTCTAGAAAACCCACCTGAAAAATCAACATAACTTACCATCAAAGGATACCTAATGAGTCAAGATAAAACCCAAGCAAAACTAAAGATCATTCCCCTAGGAGGATTACACGAAATCGGCAAAAACACCTGTGTTTTTGAATACGATGATGAGATTATTCTCTTGGATGCAGGTTTAGCTTTTCCTTCCGATGATATGCACGGGGTCAATGTAGTGCTTCCCGATATGACTTATCTAAGAGAAAATCGCCATAAAATTAAGGGTATGATCGTCACCCACGGTCACGAAGATCATATCGGTGGCATTCCCTACCATCTCAAACAATTTGATGTGCCAATTATCTACGGTCCGCGTCTAGCGATGGCTTTATTGCGGGATAAATTGGAAGAAGCAGGATTAGCAAATCGTACCAAATTAGAAACCGTAGTTCCCCGGCAAATGGTGCGTTTAGGTAAATCTTTCATGGTGGAATATATCCGCAATACCCACTCGATCGCCGATAGTTTTTGTGTAGCAATTCACACTCCTTTAGGGGTAGTTATTCACACGGGAGATTTTAAAATTGACCATACTCCCGTGGATGGCGAATTCTTTGATCTGCAAAAAATTGCCGAACATGGCGAAAAAGGGGTGCTATGTTTATTGAGTGATTCCACTAACGCGGAAGTACCCGGTTATACTCCCTCGGAAGCTTCCGTTTATCCCGGTTTAGAGCGGGTTTTTAACCAAGCAACGGGACGGATTATGATCACTACCTTTGCTTCCTCGGTGCATCGGATTAATCTGGTGTTGAAATTGGCCCAGAAATTTAACCGGAAAGTGGTGGTAGTGGGTCGATCGATGTTAAATGTCATCGCTCATGCGCGTAATTTGGGGTATATAAAATGTCCCGACGATCTATTTGAACCCTTGAAAGCGACCCGCAATTTAGCCGATGAAAAAATCGTTATTTTAACCACAGGCTCCCAGGGGGAAACTTTAGCGGCCATGACGCGGATTTCTAAGGGTGAACATCCTCATATTCGCGTGCGTCAGGGAGATACGATTGTCTTTTCCGCTAATCCGATTCCGGGTAATACCATCGCTGTGGTCAATACAATTGATCGCCTGATGATGCAGGGTGCTAACGTAGTTTACGGACGCGATAAGGGAATTCACGTTTCCGGCCATGGTTCCCAAGAAGACCATAAATTGATGCTATCTTTGACCCGGCCGAAGTTTTTTGTGCCAGTGCATGGAGAACACCGAATGCTGGTCAAACACGCTCAGATGGCCCAAAGTATGGGTATTCCCGCCGAAAATATGGTAATTGTCAAAAATGGTGACACGATCGAGTTAACTGGCGATCGCATTGGACTTGGCACACCAGTGCCTTCGGGAATCGAGTTAGTTGATCAAGCGGGTGTGGTCCACGAACACATTATGCAGGAAAGACAACAATTAGCCGAAGATGGTGTGATTACGATCGCGGCCTTCGTTAACGGGGAGGGACAATTAAGCGCACCTCCAGAGATTAATTTGCGCGGTGTGGTGACAAAAGTGGAAATCCCGCTGCTGAATCAGTTAATTATTCGGGCGATCGAACGCTGTTTAAGCGATCGCATCGGTGAATTTAAAACCGCCACGGGGTCCCCGGATTGGGCCGGTTTGCGGGCCGAAATCGAGACGACTTTGCAACGTTTAATCAAACGGGAGTTAAAGAGTCAACCTCTAGTGATTTTCCTCTTGCAAGCGGCGGCAACGGAACCAGCGAACAATCGTACTTATCGCCGCCGCCGTCCGGCAGCCACCATGGCCTCCTAATATCAGTGGGACAGGAGACTCCCAGACAGGAGACTCCGAGACAGGAGACTCCGAGACAGGAGACAGGAGATTATTTTTATTTATCCTCCCCACCTCCCCACTTCATAATTCATAATTCATAATTCATAATTCCCACTCCCCCACCTCCCTACTTCATAATTCATAATTCATAATTCATAATTCATAATTCCCGCACCCCACTTCCCATTGATAACTGACCATGTTCCATGCTGCCGATTTGCGATCGCTGCTGACCGCCGTTGCCAGGGGAGAAATTAACCCGGAGACAGCCTTAGATAAACTTAAACATCTGGCCTTTGAACCGGTGGAAGACTTCGCTAAGATTGACCATCATCGTCAATTAAGAACGGGATTTCCGGAGGTTATCTGGGGGCCGGGTAAAACTACGGCTCAAATCGCCCAAATTATCGATGTTTTGCGTCAAAATAGTCCCGTGGTTATGGCCACCCGCATTGAAGCAGAGATAGCAGCCCAGCTACAGGAACAGGTAACGGACTTAGTTTATTATCCCTTAGCCCGCATCTGTGCCATTGCCGCAGCTGCCCCAGAAAATCCCCCAAAAGGGATAATTTCCATCCTAACGGCGGGAACTGCCGATATTCCCGTAGCGGAGGAGGCGGCGGTTACTGCTCAATTATGCGGTTTTTCCGTGCAGCGTCTTTGGGATGTGGGAGTAGCGGGAATTCATCGCCTCTTGAATCATCGCCATCTATTGGATGCCGCCGATGTGTTAATTGTTGTTGCGGGAATGGAAGGAGCCTTACCAAGTGTGGTAGCGGGATTAGTCGATCGCCCGGTGATCGCCGTTCCCACCAGTATCGGTTACGGAACCAGTTTCGGCGGTATTGCTCCTTTGTTAACTATGCTCAATTCCTGCGCGGTCGGTGTGGGTGTGGTTAATATCGATAATGGTTTTGGGGCTGCCATGTTAGCCGGCCAAATTTTACGCACGGCGGCCAGACTAGCCTAGGGTTGGCTGAATAAATCTGAAAACCTTGTTGGGTAAAACTTTTAGACCTTTTGGAAATCAAAAAGTACCGGATATGGGAGTGATCGGGGGGAAAATTCTGGGACTTTTTCCCTGAAAATTAGGTAATTGACCTTGGCGGTTCGACAAGCGGTTCGGCTGATCTCACCGTCGAAGCCTTACCGTCCACTCGACTGAGCGTTCGACTGAGCGTTCGACAAAAGCTCACGCCGAAGTCTTCGCCGAACGTCCTGAAAATCGGTAAAACCCTACACCCCACACCCCACACCCCACACCCTGCCCCCACGAGAAACTTTTTCAGCAGACCCTAGCCTAGATTTTCCCTCATCTCAGGCTGAAAATCCTATACAGTTGGTATAGGGATAAACTACTTTGAAAAAGAAGCCGATATGCACCTAAGTGAAATTACTCATCCCAACCAGTTACATGGTTTATCACTCCGTCAATTAGAAGATATTGCCCGTCAGATTCGCGAAAAACACCTCCAGACGATCGCCGCTACCGGTGGACATTTGGGACCGGGGTTAGGAGTCGTAGAACTAACGATCGCCCTTTACCAAACCCTCGATCTCGATCGAGATAAAGTCCTTTGGGACGTGGGACACCAAGCTTATCCGCACAAACTCCTCACCGGTCGCTATAACGATTTTCACACCCTGCGCCAAAAAAACGGCGTTGCGGGCTATCTAAAACGTTGCGAGAGCAAATTTGACCATTTTGGGGCTGGACACGCCTCTACGAGCATTTCTGCGGGGTTAGGAATGGCTTTAGCCCGGGATGCCAAGGGGGAAGATTTCAAGGTAGTATCGATCATCGGGGACGGCGCTTTAACCGGGGGTATGGCCCTAGAAGCGATTAACCATGCTGGACATTTACCGAACACCAACATCATGGTTATCCTCAACGATAACGAGATGTCCATTTCCCCCAACGTCGGGGCAATTTCCCGCTATCTCAATAAAGTTCGTCTGAGCGAACCCGTCCAGTTTATCGCCGATAATCTCGAAGAACAATTTAAAAATCTACCCTTTTTCGGTGACTCCCTCACTCCCGAAATGGAACGAGTCAAAGAAGGAATGAAACGGTTAGCAGTTCCCAAAGTCGGCGCAGTGATTGAGGAATTGGGCTTTAAATATTTTGGCCCGATTGATGGTCATAATATTCCCGAATTAATCGCCACTTTTAAACAGGCCCATAAGGTCCACGGACCGGTTTTCGTCCACGTTGCCACCGTGAAAGGCAAAGGCTACGAATGGGCCGAAAAAGATCAAGTGGGTTATCATGCCCAAAATCCCTTTAATTTAGCCACGGGTAAACCGATTCCCTCCAGTAAACCGAAACCTCCGGCTTATTCTAAAGTTTTCGGGCATACTCTCACTAAATTGGCGGAAAATGACCCGCGCATTATCGGTATCACCGCCGCTATGGCCACCGGGACGGGATTAGATAAATTTCAGGCAAAACTACCGAAACAGTACATCGATGTGGGAATTGCCGAACAACACGCTGTTACTCTCGCTGGTGGTCTTGCTTGCGAAGGAATGCGCCCGGTTGTCACTATTTACTCTACTTTCCTGCAGCGGGCTTTTGATCAGATTATTCATGATATCTGCATTCAAAATCTACCGGTTTTCTTCTGCATGGACCGGGCCGGTATTGTCGGGGCCGATGGACCGACTCACCAAGGGATGTACGATATCGCCTACCTGCGTTGTATCCCCAATATGACCATTATGGCCCCCAAAGATGAGGCGGAACTGCAAAGAATGGTGGTAACGGGGATTAATCATACCAGCGGCCCCATTGCCATGCGTTATCCCCGGGGCAACGGTTTAGGGGTTCCCCTGATGGAAGAGGGTTGGGAAGCTTTACCCATCGGTAAGGGCGAAATTCTCCGCAGTGGCGATGATATTCTCCTGTTAGGATACGGCACTATGGTCAACACTTCCCTACAGGTGGCCGAAATCCTCAGCGAACACGGCATCGAAGCCACAGTGGTTAATGCTCGTTTTGTCAAGCCCCTTGATACAGAACTTATCTTTCCCCTTGCCCAACGTCTTGGTAAAGTGGTGACTTTGGAAGAAGGTTGTTTGATGGGTGGTTTTGGTTCTGCGGTTTTGGAAGCTTTACAGGATGCTAATATTCTAGTTCCGGTCAAGCGTTTCGGGGTTCCCGATAAATTAGTGGACCACGCAAAACCAGAGGAATCCTTCGCTGATTTGGGTTTAACCAGTCCCCAGATTGCCCAACAGGTTTTAGCGGCATTTTTTAGCCAAAAACAAACCGCTAACGTCGGTTAAAATCTCAAGATTAGCTTGTCCAGTTTTCCCGAAAAATTAGGGAAGACTGGTTTTTTTTGGTCTAGATAGTTAATGAAGACTGCCGGCAATAAATAGTGAGGGGAACGAACCACAGAGACACAAAGGACACAAAGATCGATCACTACTATAGAAGTTAAATTTATCACACAAAGAATAGGAGAGTCCAGTAGCTTTAAGAGCATCAGCCATGAGTTGGTCATCAATGACAGTGTTAGTTCTCGTAGTATCCCTAGTTGTGTATAGTAGATTAAACCTCTTGCATAATTAATTTGCGAGGGTTCAAAAATGAGAAAAAAGGTTAAATTTTGTCAAGAAATTGCTTAAAGTTTTGTAAAGTAACTTGACTTAAAGACAGAATTGTGCATAGTAGAAGTAGGCGGAGAGAAGATTGGACGATTACAAGCAACTGAATTACCTATGGAAAACCAACTTTGGCAGCGAATCACCCTCGATTTAAATATCTGTCATGGCAAACCTTGCCTTCGAGGATTGCGTTATCCTGTTGAATTTATCCTAGAATTACTTAGTTCTGGCATGAGTATCGAAGATATTTTAGCCGACTACGATGATTTGGAACGGGAGGATATTCTAGCGGCGTTATTGTTTGCCACTCGATTAACTCAGGTAAAAAGCATCTACCAAATTGCACCATGAACTTTTTAGTCGATGCCCAATTGCCAGTTCGTTTAGCCCGTTTTTTGCAAGCTGCTGGTCATGGTACAATTCATACTAAAGATTTACCCCAACAAAATGCCACGACAGATGCAGAAATTAACGCTCTTTCAATTCAACAAAATCGTATTGTTATTACCAAAGACACAGATTTTCTCGATTCATTTTTGATTAGTCAAGAACCTTATAAGCTTCTGCTAGTGACTACGGGTAATATTACGAATGTTGAATTAGAAGCATTATTTCAGAATAATTTACCTCAAATAAAAGCACTTTTTACTCAACATTCCCTAATAGAAATGAGTCGCAACTCAATCATCGTTCATCAATAATTTTACCCGGAGTGCTGTGTATGGTTTCATCAGTTCATCGTATGGCTTCTGGCGTTGAAACAAATTTTGTTTTAAAGCTAACCTTTGAGCAAGAGCAGAATAGGAGGATATGTCAACCATGTTAAGCACTGATCTAGAGATAAGACTAGCAGCTTTAGAAGCTGAAGTAGCACTGCTTAAGCGTTTGCTACCTACTGTCAGCGAAACTCCCTGGTGGGAAAAAATTGTCGGCACTTTTGCTGATGATCCAGCTTACGAAGAGGCAATGCAGTTTGGTCAAGAGTACCGCCAGTCTCTAAAACCTTTAGCCGAGGAAGCATCCGAACCCTGAAATGTATCTCCTTGACACCGATCATATTACTATTCTCGATCGCGGGGGACAACCGGCACAACAATTGCTGAAAAAACTGGCTGCTATTACGAGCAGCGAAGTTGCCACCACAATTATCACCTACGAAGAACAAATGCGGGGATGGCTCAGTTACATAGCCAAGACCAGTTCGATTGAAACCCAAGTTGTTGCCTATCGAAGGCTAGAAAAGCACCTCGCTAATTATCGCACGATTCCCATTGTCGGCTTTGATGAAAAGGCAGGTCAAGTTTTTCAAGAACTTCGGGTAACTTACCCTCGTTTGGGTTCGATGGATTTGAAGATTGCTGCTATCTCAATGGTTAATCCGGCTATCCTGCTGACGAGAAATCTCTAAGATTTTGGGCAAATTGCCGGTGTAAGAGCAGAAGATTGGACGATTACAGGCAACTGAATTACCGATGGAAAAACAACTTTGGCAGCGAATCACCCCCAGAGATAATTTATGTTTGTTTTTATAAATGCACGTCATCAGCTATCGAAGACTACGAGAATTTACGAATAAACACGCTGATTCCCGAATAGCTTTAGAGAATTGGTACAAAATTGCCAGTCAAGCGATTTGGTATAATTTAGTTGAGGTTCAAACAGTATTTCCTAAAGCAGAAGCAGTTGGTAACTTTACTGTTTTTAACATTAAAGGGAATAGTTATCGTCTCATAACCAGTATCGATTATCAGAAGCGGCTAATTTATATCAAGTATGTTTTAACTCACGCTGAATACGATAAGGAGCAATGGAAAAATGACCCTTACTTTTAATCCAGAAAAATACAAAGAATTACTAGCTCGCCATTTACC
>NZ_JASJFG010000746.1:0-7211 GCF_030065375.1 Microcystis sp. M49636_WE2
ACACAGATCCAAGGACGCATTCCTAAACGGAAAGACAGTTCCCACTGACGACCGAGGTAGCAGAAGACACCTAGTAAGAAGTGGAAAATGACTAACTGGTAGGGACCACCGTTGTATAACCACTCATCTAAGGAAGCTGCTTCCCAGATGGGGTAGAAGTGGAGTCCAATCGCGTTGGAGGAAGGAACGACCGCACCAGAGATGATGTTGTTTCCGTAGAGTAGAGAACCAGCTACAGGCTCGCGGATACCGTCGATATCTACAGGAGGAGCGGCGATAAAGGCGATGATGAAGCAGGTGGTGGCGGTGAGCAGGGTGGGGATCATGATCACACCGAACCAGCCGACATAAAGACGGTTGTTGGTGCTGGTGATCCACTGACAGAACTGCTCCCACAGGGAAGCGCTCTCGCGCTGTTGTAAGGTGGTGGTCATTGGTTTATGATTCCTATTAAGTTATCGAGGTACGATTGATGATGTCTCTATCTTAGAGAGTTTGTATCGGTTTGTAAAGGGGTTTGACATTCAGTATTACTTGTCGGGGTGATAAGGTGGGCTTATATATCTCAGTTTTCGGCTTGAAGTCCCAATTATCGGAACTTCCACTATCTATATCTACTACAATAGCCAAAAACCCTTGTCCATCAATGGATATACCCGTTAACATCTCTTGATGTATCCATGTTTGTTGTAGGATTTATTAATGGGCAGGAATGGAGCCTATTTGCTAAAATGCTAGTCATGTATGTAGAAAAAGTTTCTAACCGTTCTTTTCTTTTTATTTATGTTAGCTTATTATGTGGAATGGCATTTAAAACAGTCCTTAGCTGCTTTATTCTTTGAAGATGAAGAAATTGATAATAGTTCCCTGAATGTGATTAAAATGAGTCGCAGTCAATCGGTGCAATCTAAAGAGAGAAAAACACAGAATCAAGACAACCTCCCTGTGCATAGTTTTCGGACTTTATTGAAGGACTTGGAGACGATTTGCTTGAATAGGGTAGAACGTATGATTAGAGAGGGAAGTTATCGTTTTTCTAAGATAACTCGACCGATTTCTCTGCAACAGAAAGCGTTAGATTTATTAGGGGTTTCCTTAATTTGTAGCCAGTAACGAGCGGCACAAATTCTCTTAATCCCTCCCACAGCACAGGTTATGGTCTTTTGTCAAAGGGGAAGTCTAGATCTTTAACAAATCTAATTTCACCGAAAGATTAATTTAACCTTGATCTGTCGCCTTGCGGGGATTGATTTCTTAACCTTTTAATAAATTGATTTTTTCCCCGGTCAGGCTAGAATCAGTAGGATTAGCATCCAAGATAATCAGGGTAACTTTGGTTAATCTGGGGCAGTCTAGCGTAAAAAAACGCCCAAAATAGTCAAATTTAGGCTTAAGTGGCTTCTTACTAACTGTTTAATCTATTATTTAGGTATTAGACTCTATGGCTAAAGCTCCTAGCGTAACTTCCGAAATCGATCTTAAAGATTCGCAATATTACTTTAACCGAGAATTAAGCTGGTTAGAATTTAATCATCGCGTGCTTTATGAGGCACTTGATCCTCGGACTCCCCTACTAGAAAGATTAAAATTTACCGCCATTTTTTGTGCCAATCTCGACGAATTTTTTATGGTACGGGTGGCAGTTCTTAAACAACAGGTAGAAGCAAATGTAGCCGTTTTAAGTGCCGATGGCAGGACTGCCTTGGAACAGCTAACCGAGATAAGTAAACGTCTGCGTCCCCTTGTGCAACAGCAGGATCATCTTTTTGAACACACCCTGAAAAACCTATTAGTAGAACAGGGAATTCATCTGATTAACTATGTAGATTTACATCAAGAACAGCGCAATTATCTCCATGATTACTTTGAACAAAATATTTTCCCCGTTTTAACTCCCCTGGCGGTGGATCCTAGTCATCCTTTTCCCTATATTTCTAATCTTAGTCTCAATTTAGCCGTAGTCGTCCGCGATCCCGAGACCGATAAAGAACTGTTTGCCAGGGTAAAAGTACCGCAGGTTTTCCCCCGTTTTCTGGCATTATCCAAAGAATTACGCCACCAAGACGGAAAAGCTTCGATTTGGACGGGAGTGCCTCTGGAACAGGTGGTAATGCACAATTTAGAGGCACTTTTCCCCGGCATGATCATTCAAGAATGTTATCCTTTTCGGGTGACGCGCAACGCCGATATCTCCGTCGAAGAAGATGAGGCCGATGATTTATTATTAGCGATCGAGGAAGAAGTACGCAAGCGCCGCATCGGTAAATCGGCAGTACGTCTGGAAATTCACAGTTCTACCCCTAGCAATATTAAAAACCGGATCATGCGCGATCTCGGACTTGAGGAGATCGATGTTTACGATGTGGATGGACTGCTGGGACACAAAGATTTATTTTATTTTCTGTCTTTACCCTGTCCCGAACTGAAAGATCCGCCTTGGAATCCTGTCACCCCACCGGTTTTACAGGGATTGCGAGAAATAGTTGACGGTAACGAAGACGGGATCCTAGAACAGGATGGCGAAGATATTTTTACTTTAATTCGCAATAACGATATTCTCGTTCATCACCCTTACCATTCCTTTAGTGCCTCAGTACAACAGTTTATCGCCCAGGCTGCCCATGATGCCCATGTTTTAGCGATTAAAATGACCTTGTATCGTACTTCCGGAGATTCCCCGATTGTCAATTCCCTGATTGCAGCGGCGGAAAATGGTAAACAGGTAGCGGCGTTAGTGGAACTAAAAGCACGCTTTGATGAGGAAAATAACATTACTTGGGCGAAAAAGCTCGAACAAGCCGGAGTTCACGTTGTTTATGGCTTAGTTGGTCTAAAAACCCACACGAAAGTGGTTCTCGTGGTCAGAAAAGAAGGGGATAAAATCCGTCGTTATTTCCATATTGGCACGGGTAATTATAACCCAAAAACGGCTAAATTATACACTGATTTGGGTTTACTTAGCTGTCGCGAGGATTTGGGGGCAGATATCACCGATTTATTTAACTTTCTGACCGGATACTCCCGTCAGCAATCCTATCGCAAACTTTTAATTGCTCCCGTGAGTTTGCGAAAACGGATGTTAGCAATGATCGATCGCGAGGCCAAAAACTGTAAAAATGGCGGTACGGGGCGCATTGTCGCAAAAATGAACTCTATTGTCGATAAACCGATTATAGAAGCCTTATACGCCGCTTCTCGTGCTGGCGTGCAGATTGACTTAATTATTCGTGGGATCTGTTGTTTACGGCCCGGATTGCCGGAAGTGAGCGAAAATATCCGAGTAATTAGCATTATCGGCCGCTTTTTGGAACATTCCCGCATTTTTTACTTCTACAATGGTGGTCAGGAGGAGGTTTATATTGGTAGCGCCGATTGGATGACGCGGAACCTGACTCGTCGCGTGGAAGCAGTGACACCCATCGCTGAACCAGCGATCGCCAAGGAACTGGAAGAAATTCTCGGCATTATGTTGTCAGATAACCGGCAAGCATGGGAATTACAATCCGACGGCAGTTATATTCAGCGTCGTGCTGCCAACCAGGGACAGGAAAGCAGTACCCATGTAATTTTGATGGAAAAAGCCCTTAAATCTGCGGGTGTTAGTCAATAGGAACAGTTATCAGTTATCAGTTATCAGTTATCAGTATTCTCTCGTTGACCCCCTCGGATGCCCTTCTACTTCTGGAGTTCGGGGCTTGATAATCTGACTTATTGAGAATAATTTTTATTTGTCGGAGATAATTTAACCCCCCCTCAGAAAATGGGGTGTAGAATGGTGTCAGGGCAATACTTTCATTTATTTCACGGGAACTATTTGTTAGGATCGAAAAATCTTTACGTTCAGCTACAACCATGAGCGCTCTTGTCAAACCCTCTAGCCTGATTCCCAAAGGATTGCGGGTACAACAGATTAATAATCTCACCCTATTCAAATTTACAGATGAACTGGGCGATCGGATGCAGACGCTTCTTGACAAGAAAAAAGCTGATGATCTCACCCCAGAGGAAGTCCTTGAGCTAGAAGCGATTGGCGAACTCGACCAAATTTTCAGCTACATCAACGCTGTCATTGCCGCCAGAGTAAATGGTCATTCCTAAATCGCTCCACCATATTGTTCGACAACGCGCTAGGTTCCAGTGTGAATACTGTCACTATCCCGAACTCCTCAGTGATGCTCTAACCCTGTTTTTACATTGGCGCAAGTCATGCTATATTATGGGCTGTGGCTCTTCGTTACTTGGCATGATTCGATCAGGAGGCATAAATTGAAGCAATGTCTTTCTGTGTAATGGTTTTATCCTTTATAACCCCCCTCCATTGCATAACACAAACCGAAGAGCCTAAACTGCTAAAAGCTGAACTTTTTCTGGATCGGCTAGAAGAAATCACAGACCAAGCTTCTGACGGTATTCAGAAAGCCAAGCTTTAAACCGTTCGCAGTACCCAAATCAAACTATCTCTTTCATTTAATCAACTCAAACTACTGGAGAGGCTCATGGTTGAAACTACAACAAAACTCAAAAAGTTTACGATTTTACATTCCAATGATATGCACGGCGACTTTTTAGCGGAGGCTAAAACTGGACAAGGTGGTTTGATCGGCGGGTTATCATTGCTTTCTGGTTATATCAATCAAGTGCGTCAAACGGAAAAAAATACACTTTATGTTATTTCAGGTGATATGCTTCAAGGTTCGATGATTGATACCGAATTTAAAGGCTTATCAACCATGGAAATCATGAATTACCTAGCACCTAATGTAGTGACTTTAGGAAACCACGAATTAGACTATGGCTTTCCTCATTTGCTCTTCTTAGAAAAAATGGCAAACTTTCCTATTGTTAATGCCAACTTGTACATTAAAAAGTACGGTAAAAGGTTGATGAACCCCTATATCATCCTCAATGTAGATGGATTTGATGTTATGTTCATTGGTATTGTCACCGAAGAGGTTCTTAGTGCCTTAAAGCTGGACAAAAGCATTGGTACATTTGTTGGACTAGAAGATGCAGCGGCTGAAGTTGGTAAGATCTGTAATACCTACAAAAATGAAGATATTGATTTGACAATTCTCCTAACTCACATTGGTTTTGAAGAGGATCAAAAGTTAGCGGCTATGTTAGACCCTGAGTGGGGGGTGGACATGATCATTGGTGGACATTCTCATACACTTTTAGAACAGCCTGCCCAAGTAAACAACATTTTAATCACCCAGGCCGCCGTTGGGACTGATCAGATCGGACGTTTCGATATTACAGTAGACGACGATACGAACAGCATTGTCGAATGGAAATGGGAACTTATTCCTATTAATGATCAGGTAGCTAGTCCTGACGTAGATTTGCAAAATTTTATCAATACCTACAAAGAACAAGTAGATCGCAAGTACAATCGTATTGTTAGCCGTTTAAATCGTCAATTGACTCATCCCGTGCGCGAACAAGAAACTGAGTTAGGTAATTTAATCGCTGATATCTTCTTAGAAATAGATACGATTGATGTCGTGCTTGTCGGTAGTGGTTCCATACGAGGTAAAGAATTAGGGCCTGTGGTCACTCTTGAAGATCTTAAGAAGGTTTATCCGTATGATGGTTCTCTTTATAAAATTAAAGTTACTGGAGCGCAACTGACAAAGGTATTTACCCATTTTCTGCGCCCAGAAAACAGAAAGCCTGGGGAAAGTCAATGTTATCAAATCAGCAAAGGTGTTCGAGTAGTTTATAACAATACTAAGAAAGCAATTGAATCTTTCAGTATTAATGAACAACCTGTAGAGGCTGATCGTTTATATGTAATCTGCGTGCAAGATTATCATTATCAAAATTCGCTGAAGAGTTTGAATCTCACGCCTGAAGAAATAGCTAACGCTAAAGTTGTTACTACTTCAAGCCAAGGTGTTCTTGAAGAATATTTAAGTACTCATCAACTCCTTGACGGTCAGGTGGAAGGACGCTGGACTTTTGTTAACTAGAGTTTATGACTCTACCCAATTCGTGAAGCGTCTGAATGGAAACTTAGGCACGATTAGCAAATCCAACAATGTTTGAAACTTGCTTCCAATTTGTGAAGCACCTGAATGGGAACGATGTGTAGGGTTAATTCATGAATTAACCCTACAATTTTTTTACTTCCAGTTCATGAAGCGTCTGGTACTAAATTCGCTTATTAAAGACTGATTATCTATTCCCATTTTGCCGTTCGGCTATCCTGATATGTAGCCTATAATCAACGGATTTAGTCTCAGTTATCAGTTATCAGTTATCAGTTATCAGTGGGTAAGTAATCAGTGATCAGATGTGATACTAAATCTGGTTATTAAAAACTGATTATCTATTGCTCCTTTTGCCTATTGCCTATTGCCTCTCCTGATATGTAGCCTATACTCAACGGATTTAGTATGACTAACTGGTTGAGAGGTTAAACAGTCTCAAAAGCTGAGAGCAAGCATCTTGATCTGTATTTTCTCAACCAGTCAAATCAAGCAAAAATCCTAATAATAATTACCGACTTTGCGATGGTGAACGGCCGTTAAACTATCAGGTTTAGAAACGCGACCATCGGCGACTTTATTGTAAACAATCCAGTGGTCAGCACATTCCATGCGACTAACTACCTCACATTCTAAATAAGCGTGGGCATCGGCTAAAATTGGGGAACCATTATTAGCAGTACGAGTATCGACTCCTGCAAAACGATCTTCCCCAGGCCCGAAACGTTTTAAAAAGTGTTTCATCAGGGTTTGATAATTGCCTTCTTCCAGAATATTTAAAACGAATTGATCCCCCACTTGCATTAAAGACTCGATCGCCCGATCTTTGGCCACAGCAACGGTAAAACCGGGGGGATCAAAACTTGCTTGAGTCACCCAAGAAGCGACCATTGCACCGCTTCTGTCTCCTTTCTTGGTGGTAATAATATATAAGCCACCACTAATGCGTCCGATGGCTTTATCGAGGTCAGTATCGAGGGATTTTCTTTGTTTAACTTTTACCTCTTGGGTTAATAGTTGTCCCATATCTGTTCCTGCTTCTTCACAGCGTTGATAGAGACTCTCGTTAGGAGTTTCTGTGCTACGAATGGGATCAAAAGCTTTGGTTAAACCAACTTCACGAAACTTATTAAATAGAGGTAAAATTGATTCATCATCACCCCCTTGAGATTCAAACATTCCGATATATTGTTTGGGGTTAACCGAGGCGAGAATTGTGCC
>NZ_JASJFG010000071.1:0-1724 GCF_030065375.1 Microcystis sp. M49636_WE2
CACCACGAGATGATTCAACCCACTTCTCCCCTACTTTTGTCCCTAAAATTAGCGATTTCTGTGCTTGTGGTCGCTTGTCCCTGCGCTCTCGGTTTAGCCACACCGACGGCCCTACTGGTGGGAACCAGTTTAGCAGCCGAAAGGGGTATTTTGATTAAAGGGGGCGATGTTTTGGAAACCGTCTCGCGACTGCAAACGGTGGTTTTTGACAAAACGGGAACCCTTAGCCAAGGTCATCCGGAAATTACCGATTGTTTGAGTTTTTCTATCCTTAATTCCCTGGAAATTCAACAATTAGCGGCAGTAGTGGAGAGTGGTACTAATCATCCTCTCGCTCAGGCGATTTTAGACGCGGTTACTCCCCCTACTAATCTGACGGGGGAAGATTTTCAAACTGTGGCCGGATTGGGAGTTTCGGCAAGGGTGCAGGGGTCGAAAATTGTTCTAGGAAATCGGCAATGGTTGGCGCAGAACGGCATTAAAATCGATGAAACTATCAGGGGGATTCAAGAGCTTTTACAAGCGGGTAAAACGGTGATTTATCTGGGGATGGAAGAACAATTACTCGGCGCGATCGCTTTTCAGGATCGATTGCGTCCCGATGCTCAAACAACCGTGAATCAGTTACAAAAACTCGGTTTAGAGGTGATTTTACTCAGTGGAGATCGCCAAGAAGCGGTGACAGCGATCGCTAATAGTTTGGGTATTAGCCAATTTTATGCCGAAGTTGCCCCCACCGAAAAATCGGCCTTAATTGCCGACCTACAGACAAAAGAGGGCAAAATCGTGGCTATGGTCGGGGATGGTATCAATGATGCTCCTGCACTAGGACAGGCTAACATCGGTATTGCTCTGGCCGGTGGCACGGAGGTGGCCATGGAAACAGCCGGGATCGTTTTAATTAGCGATCGCCTGGAGGATGTGGTGCAATCTCTGCATTTAAGTCTGGCCACATGGCAAAAAATCCGACAAAATCTTTTTTGGGCTTTGGGTTATAATACCTTTGCTATTCCCATTGCTGGTGGTTTATTACTACCCCGTTGGGGTCTAGCTTTCAGTCCGGCCCTAGCAGCAGCTTTAATGGCTTTTAGTTCGGTTATGGTAGTGAGTAATTCCTTGCTTTTACGTCGTCAATTTCCTCCGCTCTCATCGACGAAGGAAAGCGAAAATTAAAGCAATTACCGATTTTTTCTCGATAAATCCATCAAGCACCAAAAAGAGCGACTCTCTTATTCTTTGTGTGATAAGTTTCACTGATACAGGAGCGATCAATCTCTGTGTATTCTGTGTCTTTGTGGTTCGTTACCCAAGAGAGCCAAGATGGTATTTTGTCCCTGTCTTTGTCAGTTGACGGAGACAGGAACAAATCGGGTTAAGCGGTAATTCTGGTCAGGGATTGGCCTTGATAATTGTTGGTAATAATCTGGTGAATAGATTCAAAAAATCGCCGACAACGATTATTAGTTCTCAGGGGCAATTCATGATTTTTTACCAATAAATCGATCTGAAGTTCCGAGCTAGTGGGAGGATGAATAAACAATTCCACTTTCACTAACTGGGGAAAGAAAGCATCGTTAGGAACTTCCGATAAAAGCAAGACATCGGTCCGGCGCTTGATGATTTCAAATTCACCCAAACTTAATATATCATCGTATAAAAACCCGGTCTGATGAGGAGAAATCCCGACAAAATAGGAACAGCAATAGCGAGCCATGGCAGGGAAA
>NZ_JASJFG010000051.1:0-7855 GCF_030065375.1 Microcystis sp. M49636_WE2
CAGCTAATCTGGATAGCTGATGGGGTAGCTCTCGCGATTCATCACCGCCAAATAGCCGAGCATGGTGGATTAGAGGGTATTCGAGATGAGGGGTTGCTAGAAAGCGCACTTTCCCGACCGCAAAATTTTCTGGCTTATTCTAAGTCGCCTCCTGACATGGCTTCTTTGGCAGCAGCCTACGCTTATGGGATTGTCAAGAATCACCCTTTTGTAGATGGGAATAAGAGAACGGCCTATGTGGTGACGAGGACTTTTCTCAGGCTCAATGGCTACGATCTTCAAGCTTCTAGTCAAGAAAAATACCAGATATGGATCGATCTTGCTGTTGGTAAGCTCTCAGAGGAAGAATTATCGGAAGAACTGGCACAACAGATCCGACAATTCGAGGAAAAAGTGTATAAAAATGCGGAAACTATCGGAGATAAATATCCTGAAATTGCTGAACTTTTTGAAAGTAAACCCACCGACATCGCCCAACTCCAGAAAAATATCGCTCCTGATACTCTCGTTATTCAACCCGTTCCCCTCCGCGATAAAGTCGCCCTATTTCTCGTTACTAGAGAAAAATTAATCGTTATCCAAAGCGATGCAAAAGCCGATGATTTTAATCAACTTGTCAGTCAATACCGTACCCAATTAGCCGACTATAAAAATGCCGACTACCTCGTTACCAGTAGTAAATTATACGAGATTTTAATCCGTCCCATCGAGTCCCAAATTGCCAGCAGTTCCCCGAAAAATATCGCCATCATCGCTACCGGACAACTGCGCTATATTCCCTTTGAAACCCTCTACGATAAGAAAAATGACCAAGTTCTCCTAGAAAAATATCCAATTTATTATTTAACTCGCATCTCCACATCTACCCCTCCCGCGACCGAAAGAAAACCCTTACAAGGCCTAGCATTTGCTAACCCTAAACCCACCCAAGAAGAACTTAAAGGCACAGAAATAGAAGCAGAAACTATCAGCAAAATCTTTCCGGGAAGTGAAAAATATCTCGGTACAAATGCAACTCTAGATATATTCAAAAAACAAGCCTTTCGCTTCTCGATTTTACACTTAGGAACTCACGGCTGTTTTGACCTCGCTGGCTGTCCTAATTTGGGTATGCAAGCTAATACTATTCTTTTCGCAAATAATCAACAATATAACATCGCTGATGCTGCATTATTAGGCTTAAAAAATACCGAATTAATCACCCTGAGTGCCTGTCAAACCGCCAAGGAAGCCAACGCAGACGGTCAGGAAATTTCAGGACTTGCTTACGTCTTAGAAAGAGCCGGCGCTAAATCAGTAATAGCCAGTCTTTGGAATGCTGAAGATAATACCAGTGCGGAAATTATGACCCAATTTTATCAGAATCTCAAGAATGGCATGAGTAAAAGTGAAGCCATGCGACAGGCCAAACTTAGTCAAATTAAAAGCCATCCTTTCTTTTGGTCGCCCTTTATTTTGATTGGGTCTGCTAATTATGAAGAAGGGAGATTCTAATCCAGTACCGCCAGAGATACAGGCTGAAATTGACGCTCTAGCTGCGTCACAAGAGCCTATCCGCACAGAGCTGATCCCGGAGGCCACGGGAGATTGGAGCAAGGCGCAGCGTGGTGTATTTTATAGTCCGCTTAAACAGCAGATCACCCTAAGCCTTGATGCTGACCTGATAGACTGGTTCAAAACCCAGGCCACACAAGAGGAGGGGTATCAGACCAGTATTAATCGCGCCCTGCGAGAATATGTGGAAACACGGGCAAAAAAATAAACCCCCTCAAGATTGATTGAAGGGGCATTGATGGTATTTTTAGAGGCAATTTAGCCGACTTTTGTGGTTTCTTTTTCAGTGGATTTAGAGGGTTTTAGTTGGTGCTTGAGGGCTGCAGCCACAAAGCTATAATATTGATGGCAGGTTCAAGGACACACCAGATGAAACGAGATGAGGTATTGGCAATTCTAGAGGCACACCGAAAACAGTTACAAACACTGGGTGTAAAATCTTTGTCTTTATTTGGTTCAGTGGCAAGGGATGAAGCTCATGGTGATAGTGACGTGGATTTTTTAGTTGAATTTAATCAAGAAGGTGGTTTTTTTCAACTTCTGCAAGTACAGTATTATTTAGAAGATATTCTGGGATGTTCTGTGGATTTAGGAACTCAGGATACCTTAAGGGAACATTTACGAGAACCTGTGTTGGAGGATGTTATCAATGCCTTCTAGAGATTGGAGAATTCTCCTTCAAGACATTTTAGAATCTATCACTGAAATTGAACAACGTACAAAGGGAATGACGTTTGAGTAATTTGCTAAGAATCAAACAAATGTCAAAGCGGTTCTCTATGATTTTATAATTATTGGAGAAGCAACTAGAAATGTACCAAAGGAAATTCAGTCTCGCTATCCTCTTATTCCTTGGCGTTTGATGGCAGGAATGAGAAATGTTGCAACTCACGAATATTTTCAAGTTAATTTAAGTAGAGTTTGGGCAACAATTCAAGAAGATTTACCGACTTTAGTGCCACAACTACAAGAAGTGTTAGAAAGGGAAACAGAGGCTGAATAGTTGTTTAATAAGCGAAAGTAAAAAAATAAACCCCCTCAAGATTGAATGAAGGGGCATTGATGGTATTTTTAGAGGCAATTTAGCCGACTTTTGTGGTTTCTTTTTCTGTTGGTTTGGATTGCTTTAGTTGCTGCTTGAGGGTTGAAGTTGTGGCGAAGAGGTCGAGGACGATTTGAGGAACACTGTTAAATGTGATTAAATAGAGTACAATGAAAGTTGAAGATACACCTAGTTACCTAGTTAAGCCATGAAACAAGTTCTCAAAAATATTAAGGTATCGGAGATTCCTACACTAATCGCTCAGTTAGGTCTTTCTCCTGAACAAGAAGTTAATCTGACGATTGAGGAAAATTCAGAAAGTCTTATCTCAATTATGGATAAAGTCGGTAAAAAGGCTCAAGCTAAAGGTTTGACAGAAGATAAACTAACAGAACTATTAGTAGATGAATCCTAATCGAGTTGTTATAGATACCAATGTTTTTATTAGTGCTTTACTCAATCCCCTAGGAACACCCAAAAAAGTAATCAATATAGCAGTTAGTCAATTTACTATTCTCCAGAGCGAGGCAACTTATCAAGAATTGGCAACGAGAATAAGTAAAAAGAAATTTGACAAATATTTAGAAAAAGATGATAGGTTAGATTTCTTGTCGTCTCTTAAAAATAGGAGCTTATTTGTTGATATATTGCATGAAACGAGAGTTTGTTCCGATTTAGATGATAATAAATTCTTAGAATTAGCCGTGTCTGGAATGGCACAATACATGATAACAGGCGATAATGCTCTTTTAATTCTCAATACTTATCAAGGGATTCCAATTATTACTCCAGCAGAGTTTGTCGCCTTTTTCTAGTGTCACTGAGAATTTTTTGAGGGAGGAATGCAAAAAAATACCCCCCTCAAGATTGATTGAAGGGGTATTTATGGTATTTTTAGAGGCAATTTAGCCTACTTGTGTCGTTTACTTTTTAATGGCGATACAATGAAGTTACCACCACTTAATGAAACCTCTATGAGCCTCACCCTTCCTACTGAACTTCTGCAAACAGTCCAAATGACTGAAGCTCAAATGCTCACGGAAATCGCTATCATGCTCTATCAGCAGCAACGCCTTCAATTTGAACAAGCAGCCGAACTAACGGGAATGGCACTCGATGATTTCTACCAATTGCTAGTATCGCGTAATATCCTCACTCCACCCACGGATCCCGACGACGAACCAAAAGAACTCATCCTCACCAGTCTTCGTATTTCTCTTCAGCAAGCTAAAGAGGGCAAAGTACATCCCATCTCTGAACTGTGGGATGGCATAGATGACTGAAAAAATTCCCCCCATTAAGCTTCTTTTCTCCGATCAATTCAAGGATCGACTTCGCATCCTCGCCAAACGCTATCGGAGCATTCGTACTGATATACAACCCCTAATTGATGACCTTCAGATAGGCAAATTCATCGGCGATAAAATACCAGGAATAGGCTACACTGTCTTTAAAGTTCGCCTCAAAAACAGCGATATTCAAAAGAGCAAAAGTAGCGGCTATCGTGCTATCTATCAACTTAAAGACAATAGTTGTGTTTTGATGCTCCTCATCTATGCCAAATCTGACCAAACAGACATCACAGCGCAGCAAATTCAAGACATCATTAATAAGTTTGACAATTTTTATTTTTAGAAGTATTAATAGATGCCAAAAATAAACCCCCTCAAGATTGATTGAAGGGGCATTGATGGTATTTTTAGAGGCAATTTGGCCTACTTTTGTGGTTTCTTTTTCGGTGGATTGGCAGGATTTTAGTTGGCCATTGATAACAATGCCTCTTCTATTGGCTTTGGTAACTCAATAGGATGAAACCGATTCACAGAAAAAGCGTAATCTTCACCACTTTCATCAATAACCCGAATTAGACTGTTTATTTCTGCTGTCTCATCAGGGATAACGCGGTATATTTTGCCAACTTCTAGTGAAGCTTCGTAGCCTTCATTATTGAGACAAACTGCGAACTTATTTGTGGGAGATGACTCTATTTTCATGGTCAATCTAGAAACGGTAACTTGAGCTTAAATTCTTTTTTGCCGATGCCATGAGCTTCATACCAATGGACTTCAGCTAACCTTACTATACCATTGGCAAGCTGAACTTGGGCTATGCCCTTTAATTTTCTCCATTTACCTTTGCCATACTGTTTTTGCAACCGTTCCCGATTACGAATTCCTGTTCCTGTGGCAATAATCTCGATATTCGTAATATCGCTGATCATCTCAAAGTCCACGATCGAGCAAGCAATCTTAAAGAGTGGCCTTTCATTATAGCATCTATTGCCAAAAAAGAGATATAAAAAAACAAACCCCCCTCAAGATTGATTGAAGGAGTATTGATGGTATTTTTAGAGGCAATTTATCCTATTTTTGTGGTTGCTTTTTCAGTGGATTTAGAGGGTTTTAGTTGGCAACTGATAATAAAGCCTCTTCTATTGGCTTTGGTAACTCAATAGCATAAAACCGATTCTTAATGTGTAAAATGTGTAAGGGGAAGAGACGCAAAAAATAAACCTGCTCAACTGACTAAATGAAGGGGGTTATGATATCATTCCAATAGGAAGGGATAGATAGGGTTATAGCCATGAGTATTGATATCTCCGATGAAATTCTCAGTGCCACACGCATGACTGAAGCTGAGATGAGGCAGGAAATTGCGGTCATGCTCTTTCAAAAAGAGAAGCTCACCCTTGCTCAAGCGAGTCGATTTGCAGGAATGAATCGTATTGCTTTTCAACACCTACTTGCAAGTCGTCAAATTCCGGTACACTACGATGTCGAAGATTTTGAACAGGATATTAAGAACTTGCGGGAGATGGGAAGATTGTGATTGTTGTCAGTGATACATCCCCTATCAACAATCTTGCCGCCATTAATCAACTTCATCTGCTACAACAACTTTACCAAATAGTTTTTATTCCCGAAGCAGTTTATCGAGAATTAACTGAGCCTGATTTTCTGGTAGCAGGTTCAATAGAGGTACAAACCTTAGATTGGATTCAAACTCGAACGGTAACTAACCGCACAGTGATTGAAGCTCTTGCAGATGAACTAGATAAGGGAGAAGCTGAGGCTATTGCTTTAGCACTTGAGTTGGGAGCAGATCAAGTTTTGATTGATGAGCGTCGTGGTCGTAGAATTGCTGCTAGACTTAATCTTCGATACACAGGAATTCTGGGCATTTTAGTTGAGGCGAAGAATCGACGGTTAATCTCTGAGGTGAAACCCCTACTAGACGCTTTGATTGATCAAGCAGGATTTTGGGTGGCTGCACCTTTATACAGCAGTGTTTTACAGATTGTTGATGAAGAAAAAAATAAACCCCCTCAAGATTGAATGAAGGGGTATTTATGGTATTTTTAGAAGCAATTTAGCCTACTTTTGTGGTTTCTTTTTCTGATGGTTTGGATGGTTTTAGTTGGCGCTTCAGGGTTGAAGCTGCGCTAGAGCCGAAGGTGATGATACTCAAACTGTTATTTTTTGTACTGTAGATTTTTTGGTTATTTCCTTAGGATGTCTGAACAATTGACCTTCATTTTGGTAGAAAACTTCATAATCTGGGGCCAGTTCAAGACATAACTGTTTCCATAAACTAATTCCTTCTTGTTTAAAATCCATTTCAGCTTGCTGATTAGGAAAATCTGATAAAGGTGGATAGTCTTGATTTAAAGTCTTATCGTAAGTATCCTGCCATGCGTTTAAACGTTGAATGGTTGCTTGACTTAATGGTAATTCTTCAGGAGCAATGTTATCAATTTCATCTACTCCCCAAAGTGGGTAACTTCCATAATCTGCCCAAAGTTTGATTCTGATTGCCATAACTATCATTCCTGAATAAGTTTATTAATTAATCGCGTTGGAGTTGGATTAGCACTCACTAAGTAACCATTATGACTAATTTCTAGAGAAACATACTGAATAATTCCATTGATTTCTACTTGATAAATTATGCGACTTTTTCCTTGTATGCCAATAATTGTCCCCTCACTAATAGCTGTTATAATTAAATCAGGAATTTGTTCTTCGGCAATACCTCTCTGGAGGAAATCTTCTCGATGATTTTCTAGAATATGCAGTAATCCAGAACCTCTCTCTCCTCCTTTTCCTGTTTCTAGAAAAACAATTTTCCCGCTAGGATCTTTAGTAATTCTGATAATATTTTCTGGGGTATGTTTGATTGCTGCTTTTCTAAGTTCAGCAATCAGCAGTTTTTTCTGATCGTTTTTCGGATTCGACCTCATTGCCGATTATAGCTCAAGATTGTGTAAGTTGTAAGTTGTGGTGTACATAGTTGTTGTTTCTCTCAATCAATAATAAGGTTCAGTATTCAGGAAAAATGGGTAGGGTGGGCAATGCCCACCCTACTGTTCCTATATTAAAGTGCGAGCGGGCGAAAAAAACCTGTAGGGGCGAATTGCGTTCGCCCCTACTTAATGCTGCTGCCACAGGAAAAATCTTCAGGTAGAACCTGAGAACGAGGTAATATATTACCTCCATTCAACTGAGAAACCAGAACCTACTAATCGCAGATAAACGATTCTTCCGGGCAAATTTCCTTTAAAGAGAATTTTTCCGTTAATGGGGACTCTAGAAGGCATATCTCTTACCCATACTATATCACGACCTATTCCTCCAATACAGCCCTCCGATCCCGTCAATTGCTTGCCGGTAGAATCAATGATGATAGAGTCTTTGGGATAAAAATAAAGATCTCTGACTTCCCCTAAGTTTGCAACCATAAAAGTACAAACTACAGAATTATTGTCTTTATTACAATTCTGAATCTCGAAAGCAAAACCATTGCTTACACGTCTCGAATTACGGGCTTGAGCAATATCATCGTGATTCTGATAGAAGTTAGAAGATAAAGCTATAGTTAAGGCTAAAATTGGTAGCCATCTGAAAAATCCTTTTTTCATCACCATTCGCTACTCAGTACATAAGTGTTCGTCCCCTCGCAGCTAGGTGAAGCAACAACCCAACCCAACACTAAAGGCGGATAGTAGAACAATACACACTCCCCCCCCCACAACTGTATTAAAAGCTACAATTTAATAAATCTTTATATTTCTCCCCCTTCAGATTTTGGGGTTTTTGGGGAGTTCAAGAGCTTGAAATTGTACAATAAGGTTGTACAAGTCTCCCCTAAAAATCATGTTAAGCAAAGAAACCACCTACTCTCAGGCGAGAATGAATTTAGCGAGTCTCTTAGATCAGGTGTGTGACGAATCTCAAATTATCGTCATTAAGCGTCGCAATC
>NZ_JASJFG010000862.1:0-2612 GCF_030065375.1 Microcystis sp. M49636_WE2
AAGTATGGTGATTCCCGCTAATATTCCTGATAAAATTGCTAATCAAGTGCGAGAAATGGCTGTAGAAGCATTTAAAGCTGTGGATGCTGCGGGATTGTCGCGGGTGGATTTTTTCTATGTGGAAAAGACTGGGGAAGTGTTTCTCAATGAAATTAATACTCTGCCGGGGTTTACTAATTTTAGTATGTATCCCCAACTCTGGAAAGCCACTGGTTTAGAGTTTGATAAATTGGTCGATAAGTTGGTACAATTAGCCTTAGAAAGACAGGAAAAATAAGGTTAAATTACCACCATTTCTAGGATAGGAATTACCTATCCTAGAGATATTTATCAATTAGATAGTTTCAGGATCAATGCCCAATTCTCGTAATTTTTGGGCTAATTTTTCCTTCTCCAAGATAGCTTGTTCTTTTTCGAGGATAGCCTGTTCCTTCGCTTGTCGTTCCTGTTCCCTTTCTAAAAGAATCTGTTCCTTTGCTTGTCTTTGCTCTAATTCAGCTTCTTGGGGAGTGGGAACCAATTGACCATCGACGGTAAAATAACGCAGTTTACGGTCAAATATGCCTAAATATAGTTCTAATTGTTCACTCCATAAATAGCCGTTTTCATTAGCAGCAATAGCCTGATATTGTCCAGCAATTAATCTAAATCCTTGCAGTTCTAAACTTTCAGGATCAAACCAGAAATAGTTAGGAGTCCGAAAGGTATTTTGATAGAGAATTTTCTTTTTATTGCGGTCAATATTGGCCGTAGAATCGGAAAGAATCTCCACGATCACATTGGGATATTTACCCCCTTCTCCCCAAACCACCCAACTTTTGCGGGGACGTTTTTCTGTATCTAAGACGACAAAAAAATCAGGACCACAAAAATCACGTTTTTTTAGTTGTTCTTCGTTATAGTAGATGGTAAGATTGCCCGAAGCATAGTAATTAGTTCTTTCTTGCCATAACCTTTCTAAACAACCGATTAGAATTGTAATTTGTTGTAGATGTAGATCACTTTCCAAGGGTGGTTCATCACTCCATAAATCGGTGGGGGGACAGGTAACTTCCGGTAAAATGTCGAGAGTTGTCATAGTTTTTCCCCGTTATACTAGCTTTGTTTAATTATAACTGTTACGCTCTTTTCTGGTCATCAAAAACTAATTTTTTGCTGAATCACGAGTAAAACTGTAGATAATTTGGGTAGCTAATTGTGGTAATTGTGAGAAATCTTCATCGGACATTTTTTGACGATCGAGTTTCATTTGTAATCCCGTCATCGAATCGTCTCCGTCGGAAATTAAAAATTCTAAGCGTTCAATTTCCGACCAATCTTTAATGTCATTTAATATCTTGTCAATAACCAGAAGATAAGGATGGGAAGGATTTTTATACCAATTACTGCTGACACCCTGACGAATATCTAAACCTAAATGTACGATCAAAGGGGCGCGATCAAAAAGGGCATTGGCTACCGGTCGGGTTTCTTCTTGGAGAGATAATTGATTAGCGCGACTTAACTGCCGTAATTTCTCTAATTGATGATATCTTTGCGAAATTGACGGCGGATTTTCCCCCCAACTGAGAGCGATGGTGACTAGATAGGTTTGTAAGAATAGATGTCCTAACTTTTCCGCTTTTGTGGCCAGATAATTGGAATTATAATCATTAGCCTCGATCAGCAAAGGTACTCGCTCGACTATTTCCAAACCATAGCCTTTTAATCCGGCAATTTTACGCGGATTATTGGTAATTAAACGAATATTTCTCACCCCCAAATCGTTGAGCATTTGCGCTCCCATCCCGTAATCGCGCAAATCGGCGGGAAATCCTAACCTTTCGTTGGCTTCCACCGTATCTAATCCTATATCCTGTAAAGAATAGGCTTTTAGCTTATTAATTAAACCAATTCCCCGTCCTTCCTGTCGCAGGTAAACCACCACCCCTAAACCGTTGTTTTCAATCATTTTTAGGGCAGCTTGTAACTGTTGCCGACAATCGCAACGCAAGGATCCCAAAGCATCCCCGGTCAGACATTCTGAGTGCATTCGTACCATTACAGGTTGATCACCAAAGAGAGCGGGATCGCCTTTCACAATAGCGATGTGTTCGGTTTGATCTAATAAATTTCGGTAGGCATAAAGCTGAAAAGTGCCGAATTGACTAGGAAAATTACAGACCGTTTCCCGATGGACAAAGCGATCGTGTTTTAAGCGATAACCGATCAGATCGGCAATGCTAATTAACTTTAAATTATGTTGACGAGCGTATTCAAATAGTTGCGGTAAACGGGCCATGGAACCGTCGGGATTTTGGATCTCACAGATAACTCCCGCCGGATACAACCCGGCTAACCGAGCTAGATCCACGGCTGCCTCCGTATGACCGGCGCGTTTTAAGACCCCACCGGCTTTAGCACGAATCGGGAAGACATGGCCAGGACGGGTGAGATCGTCGGGACGAGTGACCGGATTAATGGCAACTTGCACGGTTTTCGCCCGATCTTCTGCCGAAATGCCAGTTTTAACCCCTAAATGGGGAGCGGCATCGATGCTAACGGTAAAAGCGGTTTGATTGCTATCGGTGTTTTTTGTCACCATCAAGGGTAATTCGAGAGCATCAAGACGC
>NZ_JASJFG010000919.1:0-2978 GCF_030065375.1 Microcystis sp. M49636_WE2
ACTATTGTAAACTGCTAGTTAACTGACTTTTGGCCTTAGCTAAAGCTTCGCTTAACTTACTAGCATCCCGTCCCCCAGCTTGAGCTAAATTGGGACGACCACCACCACCACCGGCGCAGATTTTAGCGATCGCACCGATAAATTTACCCGCTTGTAAACCCTTATCTTTAATCACCCGGGGACTAAAAGCGGCCACTAAACTCACTTTATCAGCTGCGGGAGTCGAGGCCAAAACCACTGCCCCTTCCCCTAATTTTTGCTGTAGTCTTTCGGCTGCGGCCATCAAAGCATTAGCATCAATATCGCCCAAAGAAGCGACTAATAGCTTAAATTCGCCGATAGATTCAGTTTGAGATAGCAAAGCATCCGATTTATTTAGTGCTAACTCCTGTTTAACCGCTTCTAACTGCTTTTGTGTCCCCTTTAACTCCGATTGTAAGGCCGTAATGCGATCGGGAATTTCCAGAGGTTTGACCTTAAAGCGATCGCACAAATCCCGCACCACCTGATCCCGTTCATTCAGGTATGCTAACACGGCGGGGCCGGCCACCGCTTCGATGCGACGAATTCCTGCGGCGATTCCCGTCTCGGAGATGATTTTAAATAAACCGATCTCGGCGGTATTTTTAACGTGAGTTCCCCCGCATAATTCCATAGAAACGCTAGGAATATCAATAACTCGCACTTCTGAGCCGTATTTCTCGCCAAACATGGCAATAGCTCCCTTTTGCTTCGCTTCTTCCAATCCCATCACCGCTATCTCGGTGTCATGCGCTTCGGCAATCCAAGTGTTAATCTGTTCTTCCACCTGTTGCAATTCAGAGCTAGTCAGGGGACGAGGACAGTTAAAATCAAAACGGAGGCGCTCAAAACTGACGAGGGAACCCGCTTGGGAAATCCCCCCATCGACAAGCTTTTTCAGGGCCGATTGTAGCAGATGGGTCGCGGTATGATTAGCTTGAGCGCGACGACGACAGGAGCGATCGATCTGAGCATTAATTGTATCGCCAGTGGTGACAATTCCCCGCTCAATCCGACCAAAATGGATAAAAATCCCCGATTCTTTCTGCACATCCTCAACGCGGATAAGCAGATTATCGCCAGTTAAATAACCCTTGTCACCGATTTGTCCACCCGATTCGGCATAAAAAGGCGTTTGATCGAGAACTACCTGCACCTCAGTGCCTGCTGCGGCCGATTCCACCGTTTTACCGGCGACTAAAACCGCCGTTACTGTTGCGGTTGCTTGCAAATCCGTATAACCGAGAAATTCCGTCGGGTGAATATGTTCTGCCAGCTTATCTAAACTCCCCTGTACCGTCAAATCTATGGTTTCGTGGGCGGCTTTTGATCTTTGCTGCTGTTTTTTCATTTCCTGCTCGAAACCCGCCGTATCGACGCTTAAACCCTGCTCCTCGGCGATTTCTTGAGTGAGTTCGAGGGGGAAGCCATAGGTATCATAAAGGGTAAAGGCATCGACTCCCGAAATCTGGCTTTTTTCTTTTTCTAGAATCGATTCGAGCAGTTTCTCGCCTCTTTCTAGGGTTTCTAAAAATCTCGCTTCCTCTCGTTCTAATTCTGCCTTGATCACCGTTTCTCGTTCCCGAACATTGCCATAGACGGACTCGGAAAGAGCGATCGCCACTTCCGCCACTTTGGTGATAAATTGACCTTCAATACCGATTAAACGCCCGTGCCGTACTACTCTACGAATCAGACGACGCAGGACGTAACCTCTGTCAGTATTCGATGCTGAGATACCATCTGCTATCATGTGTACTACCGAACGCACATGATCGCCGATGACTTTTAGGGAAACTTTCGTTTTTTCGTCCGCTTTCTGGTAGTCTATGGCTGCTAACCGGGCTGCTTCGGCGACAATCGGGAAAATTAGGTCAGTTTCGTAGTTATTGGCGACTTTTTGCAGGATTTGCGCCATCCGTTCCAAACCCATCCCCGTATCGATATTTTTATTGGCTAGGGGTGTTAGATTGCCGTCCGCATCGCGGTTATACTGCATGAAGACGAGGTTATAAAACTCGATAAAACGGCTATCATCCTCTAAATCGATGGTTTTATCCCCTAATTCCGGGTGAAAATCGTAGTAAATTTCCGAACAGGGACCACAGGGACCCGTGGGACCCGATACCCAAAAGTTATCCGCTTCGCCCATTTTTTGGATACGATGGGCAGGAATACCGATTTTATCGCGCCAGATAGCGAAAGCTTCCTCATCCTCTCTAAAGACACTAACGACTAATCTTTCGGGGGGAAGGTTAAAAACTTCTGTGGACAATTCCCAGGCCCAGGCGATCGCTTGTTCTTTAAAATAATCACCAAAGCTAAAATTGCCCAACATCTCAAAAAAAGTATGATGTCTAGCAGTCCGGCCGACATTTTCGATATCGTTGGTGCGAATACATTTTTGAGAAGTGGTAGCGCGGGGAAATTCTGGGGTCTTTTGCCCTAAGAAAATCGGCTTAAAAGGGAGCATTCCCGCAATAGTCAGCAAAACGGTGGGGTCTTCTGGTACTAGGGAGGCACTAGGGAGAATTTTATGGTTTCTGGCCGCAAAAAAGTCTAAAAATCGCTGGCGAATCTCGCTTCCGCTTAGGTGGTTGCTCATAGAAGATGTCAGTTAGTCAGAAAATGCCTATTTTATCCATTGTGGCATTTTTGCGTTTTAACTCTCCACCTTTACTCTCGCGCCGCTTGTCGGACCTGTTCTAAGTCTAAATCCAAAGCTTGAGCGATTTGTTCCACACTTAAACCCAAAGCAAGCAAACGGGGAATAGATTCCAGTTTTCCTTCCTGTCGTCCTTCCTGTCGTCCCTCCTGTTTAGTTGCTTCCTTCCATTCCTGATAGGTTTGAGATAAGGTCATAAACACCTCTCTATCTTCAGTTTCTAGGATGTTATTTATTTCCATACTAACCCGCCAACTAATTAATAATTCCAAGACATTTTCCCGGAAAGCAT
>NZ_JASJFG010000261.1:0-1777 GCF_030065375.1 Microcystis sp. M49636_WE2
CTTGTTTTAGTTTTTCTATTAAGCTCAACATATATTTGAAAGGTTGGCGGTCACTCCTCATTTTACCTGATAGTGATCGCTTTTACTTTTGATATTCTGATGGGAGAATGAAACAGCCCTACCCTTATCAAGGGGGGCAGGGGGGATCGAACCTAAAATCCATTTTTAATTTAATTATAACCAGCTACTTAGTAGGAAGACAGAGATCAATTGGCCGCACCGATATTATGATCATGATCAATATTTTTTCTCTCTCACCCCCATGACAAGCGCCGATCAATCTCAACCCCTGCCTAGGGATGACTATTTTCACTACCAAAATTGTTGGTATCCTGTGTTATTCGTGCAGGATTGGCAAAAAAATCCCTACTCTTTCTCTCTTTATGGGCAACCATTGCTAATATTTCGCGATCAACAGGGAAAATGGGGCTGTTTGCTTGATCGCTGTCCCCATCGCTTGGCTAAACTCTCCACAGGACAGATGATCGCTGGGCGTTTAGAATGTTTGTACCATGGTTGGCAGTTCGAGACGGATGGAAAATGTTCCCATATTCCCCAACTGCCAGTTAATACCCCGATTCCCCGCAATGCCAAGGTTAAATCCTATAGGGTGATGGAACGTCAGGGAGTCCTCTGGGTTTGGTTAGGAGAAGAGGAAACAGCGAAAGAAAGCGATATTCCTATCATCAAAGACCTAGAAGACCCCAATTGTGTCTATACCGATTATGTCATCGATTTTCCCTATGAACAGGGCTATTTACTCGAAAATCTCCTCGATCCCGCCCATGTTAATATTAGCCATGATCGCAGCGAATTCGGGGCAAAACGGGAAAATGCTCAACCGTTAGCCTTCCAAATCCTCGAAATCTCGGCGCGAGGAATTCGCAGTCAGTGGCGCAATAGCCGCAATCCGCAAGAAAGCTGGAAATATCTGGATTTTATAGCCCCTAATCTCGTTCATTATCGTTTTTCTCTGCCTAATCCCGATTGGTGTGCTGGATTGGCTTTATACGGGATTTCTCTGGGTCAAGGTCGTTCTCGCTTACTGATGCGACGTTACCAAAATTTTGCCGTTAACTCCCGTCAATACCGTTGGCGCTGGTTGGAACATCTGCGTCAAAGTCGCATCCTCGAAGATGATCTACCTTTAATTCAAAGTCAGCAGCAAATGGTGGAAAAGTCAAGAGATAGTTTACAAAAATTATACTTACCCTTAAAAAGTTCCGATGCCTTGGTGATTGAGTTACGTCAATGGTTCGATCGCTATGGGGACTCTTTCCCCTACTATCAAGGCTACACCAGCCAGCGGACAACGGCGATCGATTTATCCGATCCTTTACCCCTCGATCGCTATTCTCGTCACACTGTCCACTGTCGCACCTGTAGCGATGCCCATGAAAACATGGTAAAAACTAAACAAATTGCGATTTTAATGGGGATATTATTAGTTTTACTGGCAATTTTATCCCCAAATCAGTCTATCTATCAAATTACTGCCCTTATTTTCGCAATTTTGGCTTTGGCAGTAGCGATCGCCGCCAATTATACCCGCACAAAATTTGAACGCACCTATGAGAAAAAAGCCCATACCAAACTACAGTAATAAGTAGGGTCTGCTGAAAAAGTTTTTCCTGGGGGCAGGGTGTGGGGTGTGGGGTGTGGGGTGTGGGGTTTTACCGGTTTTGAGGGGGCCAATTACCTAATTTTCAGGGAAAAAGTCCAGGAATTTTCCCCCTGATCACTCCCATGCCCGGTACTTTTTGATTGACAAAAAGTC
>NZ_JASJFG010000410.1:0-1132 GCF_030065375.1 Microcystis sp. M49636_WE2
CGATGTGGTTTCGGGTGAAACTATCTCTCTGGACAGCTTTGCGGCTAAAACCGCTCTGTTAGTCATCTTCCTCTGTGAACATTGTCCCTTTGTTAAACACATTCAAGAAGAACTTACCCGTCTAGGTCGCGATTATGCTAATACCAATCTGGGCATCCTCGCAATTAGTTCTAATGACGTGGAGAAATATCCCGATGATTCGCCAGAAAATTTGAAAAAAATGGCGATAACTCTTGACTTTAAATTCAATTTATGCTATGACGAAAGCCAAGAAGTGGCGAAAGCTTACACGGCAGCCTGTACTCCCGATTTTTTCCTCTTTGATAGTCAGCGGATTCTAGTCTATCGCGGTCAATTAGATGATAGTCGTCCTAGTAATGGAATACCGGTGACAGGCAAAGATCTCCGGGCCGCTATTGACAAGGTTTTAACCGGTCAACCGGTGCCGACGGACCAAAAACCGAGTTTAGGCTGTAATATCAAATGGAAACCGGGTAATGAGCCACCCTATTATGGTTAATTAACGAAGGGTGTAGGGTGTAGGGTGTGGGGTGTGGGGAGAATAAATAAAATAATCTCCTGACTCCTATCTCCTGACTCCTGACGACCGACTCCTAACTCCTAACCCCACCAACAAGCTTTTTGCCGCAAATCCTACTTATGAGACTATTTCAAGAGCGTAACCGATTGCTGTGCTAATAGGGCAGTACCATAGGCCGCTTGCTCCTGTTTAGATAAAAGCACAGGAACTCCTAAATGACGCTGACGAATTATCCTCCAAGTCGGATTTTTTGCCCCACCACCCGCACTATAAACTCGCTGTAATTTATTGGCCCCCAATTCCTGTAAACGCTGATAACCTAAAGCTTCAATGCGGGCAATACTTTCTAGTAAACCACGCAAAAATTCTCGAGGATTATCGGGCCGGGGAGTCAGTTTTGCGGGTAAAAAAGGATCATTAATGGGAAAACGCTCGCCCGCTTTTAGGAGGGGATAATAATCTAAATTACTTTCTTTTTGTCCATCTATTGCTAAACTATAATTTCTCAATTCTTCATGAGAAAAAAACTTCTTTAACACTGCTCCTCCCGTATTGGATGCCCCACCAGTTAACCACAAATTTCCTAAACGA
>NZ_JASJFG010000155.1:0-1364 GCF_030065375.1 Microcystis sp. M49636_WE2
AGTAATATCGATCGTGGTTTCACCCACTAAACCGGATTGAATGGCTTCGATGAGGGAATTACTGGGAATTAGGCGATCTGCTGGCGAAATCTCCACTTCTACGGCGACTCCCTCCGGTTCTGGGGTAATTGCCGTCACTTGTCCGATTCTCACTCCCCGATAACCGACGCGGGTTCCCACCATCATGCCACCCACATTAGGAAAAAGGAAGCTGGCGCGATAACTGCGTCCCCCGAAGCTAAAATTACTTAACCAGGCGATAAACCAGATTAATATTCCCCCCGATGTCAGTAACATTAAACCGATACCACTTTGCCGCAGAGTTGGGGAAATCCCTCGTTGTGAACCGCCAGCTTCCATAAATAATTACTCCTCATCTCTAAACAGTATCTTACAGGAGAAATCGGAGGATTTCAGTGATCAGTGATCAGTGATCAGATGCGAGTTATCAGTTCACTGATTACTGTTTACTGTTTACTGATCACTGAATTGGTCCGTCGATACTGCCGGTAAAAAATTGCTTGAGTACGGGGATTTCGGAGTGATAAGCCTCTTGAGTCGGTCCAACCCATTGAAATTGACCTTTATAGAGAAAAACGATGCGATCGGTGGTATTTTCGATGGTGCTGTGGACGTGGGTGACAATGAGATGGGCCCCACAGGCTTTTTTTACTTTGAGAAGTTCCATAATTACCGTCTGGATGCGGGTAGAAGCGACGGGATCGAGTCCGGCAGTGGGTTCATCGTAAAGGAGAATGTTCGGTCGATCGGCGGCGATCGAGGGATCGCTGATAATTGCTCTGGCTAAACTGACCCGTTTTCGCATCCCTCCGGATATTTCAGAGGGATAGAGGTCGTAGGAACCAGTCATACCCACTAAATCCAGTTTTTCTTCCACTAAATCGCGAATTTCGGCTCGTTTTAGCTTTGAGTGGCGATAGAGAGCAAAACCGACATTTTCCCCGACGGTGAGGGAGTCAAAAAGGGCCGATTGTTGGAAAACTAGACCAACACCGAGGGGATCTTCCCCCTGTTCTACGGTTCTCTGCCGTTTTGTACCGTAGATGTACACTTCTCCCCGATCGGGGGCCAGTAATCCGGCGACTAAGCGTAAAATGGTCGATTTTCCCGTCCCGGATGGACCGATCACGCCGATCGCTTCCCCTTCGTACACTTTCAGATCGACGTTATTTAAGATTACTTTCTTACCGAAAGCTTTGGTCACTCCCCTTAATTCGACGATCGGTTCGCGCATCACCATCTAGAATATCTTTACAAAAATGCCCTTTTATTGTAGGGCAACGACCCGATCTTTCTTTTTTTTCTTTTCTGGTTTTATGGTTCGCGATTCTATCTGCATTTCG
>NZ_JASJFG010000508.1:0-9283 GCF_030065375.1 Microcystis sp. M49636_WE2
GAAGTGGATGTTATTGTCCGGGGTTTAAGTGTTCTCAATCCCAATGCTTTGATTAATCAATTCAATACCGAGAAGAAAACTAATATTGTTATTCGTAATCAACCGGCTGGTCAAGTGGATATAAAAAATGTTAAACCTTTAGCGAGAAATGTCTTAGTTCCGCAGCCAGATGGTAGTGTGAAAGTCCTACCCGATCCCCGCACGGAAAACTATTCTCAAGATATGATCATGACTCTCAGTGGTCAAGCGGAAGTTACCGATACCGGTGCGGTTGTTGGCGGTCAAAAGGTGAAAATTGGCACTTTAATCGAGTTGGAAGGAGATAATTATAATTTCAACACCAGTGTTATCGATGTCCGTTTACCAAAAAGGTCTTAATCAGTGAGCAGTGGGGAATTATGAATTATGAATTATGAATTATGAACTAGGGAGCAGGGAGAATAAATAAAACCAATCCCCTGTCTCCTGAATCCTGCCTCCTGACTCCTGAATCCTGACGACTAAAAAACTGATAAGAGGATTAACTGCTATTTATACACCGCCTTTAGCTCGTTTGATCGAGCAGTTACAAAAATTACCCGGAGTCGGACCCAAAAGCGCCCAACGTTTGGCCCTGTATATTCTCAAACGACCGGAACAAGATGCGCTCGAATTGGCCCAGGCGATCGTAGCAGCGAAAAAACAAGTAGGATTATGTCAGGTTTGTTTCCATCTTTCGGCCGAACCGATTTGTGAAATTTGCCGCAATCCCAACCGAGAAACGGGGACTATCTGTGTGGTAGCTGACTCCAGAGATGTGATTGCTTTGGAGAAAACTAGGGAATATTCGGGCAAATATCACGTTTTAGGGGGTGTTATCTCACCTATGGATGGCATTGGACCGGATCAATTAAATATACAGTCTTTAGTCACCAGAGTCAGCCAGAAAAAAATTCAGGAAGTTATCTTAGCTATCAGTCCCAGTGTCGAGGGGGAAACCACGACTTTGTATATCGGGGGTTTACTAAAACCCTTCACTAAAGTTACCCGCATCGCTTTTGGGTTGCCCATGGGCGGCGATCTGGAATACGCTGATGAAGTAACCTTAGCGAGAGCTTTAGAAGGTCGTCGGGAATTATAGAGCAGGGTGTGAGGTTTTGATCAGGTTACTTTTTGGCGAATAATCGAGCATTTGTAATCTAAGATACAGTTTTATACTGCGTCTTATGCTTAGGTGCATAATTTGTAGCTGCAGAAATCTTTGGGCGGGAATCACGAGCAACTGCACGGGAGCGAGAGAGAGCGCTGTTAAATGCTTTAAAGGCCGTTCTAGAATCGCCATTTCGCCGAGACAGTCGCCGTTTCCCCAGATTTTCTAGGACGATTATTCGGCCCGACTACTCAAAGGGTTATTGAGATTGCTAGTGCCGGGACGTTTAACATTATGGGATTGTAGGAGTGAGATCGCCTGTTGGTACTGGGGATCATCCTTAGTTCCCAGCAAAGAAGGATCATCGCGGAAGCGCAGCTGTTGTTCCTGGGTTAACTCGATCTGCACATCGGGTTTAATGCCTTTTTTGTAGATATTTTCGCCGTTGGGGGGATAATAACGGGCAATTGTCACCGCTAAACCAGAACCATCGGAAAGGGTGTGTACCGATTGGACGGTACTCTTGCCATAAGTCGATGTACCTACTAAAGTCGCCCGGCCATTTTCTTTTAGTGCTCCGGCGAGGATTTCGCTGGCGCTGGCGGAACCTTTATTAACCAAGACTACTAGGGGTAAATCGGTAATAGCGGTGTTATTGGCGATAAATTGGCGATCTCCGCCCCGTCGATCGATGGTGCTAACGATTTTGCCCTGTTTCATCCACATACGAGCGATATCGACACTAGCAAATAGTAACCCGCCGGGGTTGCCCCGCAGATCGAGAACATAGCCGGATACCTGTTGTTGACTTAATTCCTCGATCGCCTGTTTCATTTGTTCGGCTGCGTGGGAACTAAATTCATCCAGTTTGATATAACCAACTTTCACCCCACCTTCCTGTTTAAGGGTATAGCTAACCGAGGGAATTTCGATATCTACCCGGGTCAAAGTCACTTCAAATACCCCTTGATCGGGACGGGCAAGCTGTAAACTAACGCTAGTACCCACTTCTCCCTGTAGTGCTTCCATTGCCTGTTCTAAGGTCATTAAAGCGGTGGGTTTGCCGTTAATTCTGATCAGGCGATCGCCGCTTTTCACTCCCGCTTCCTTGGCGGGGGATTTTTTCACCGTATCGACAACGACCAGATCGCTAGTGCGTTTATCGAGAGCTAAACGTACCCCAATTCCCGATAATTCTCCAGAAGTTTGACTGGTGAGGACAGAAAATTCCCTAGGAGTTAAAAAACGGGTATAAGTATCACCCAATTCCTTTAAAGCTTCCCGGATTGCCGTGTAAGCTTGTTGGGGATTAGTATAATTTCTGCTTAACAATTCTTGACGTTTTTTTTGCCAATCAATTTGATGAAAACTACGATCTACAAATTCATTATTAACAATTTGCCAAACCTGGTCGATGACCGCTTTCGGGTTATCTTCTAAGGGTTTTTCCCCTTTGGCTGCGGGGGTAAAGACCATCAGGGAACTAACTGCTAGGGTAGCGATCGCACCTCCAGATAGGAGTTTCTGCACGGAAACGAACGAGGGACGCGACTGGTTCATAAAGACAAAGCCAAAATAAGATTGACGTTTAGATAAAGCCATTCAAAAAGCGGGAGCATTTTGCCTTCGAGGGAGGTGAGGAGCGGTGTTAACTACGACTTTCGTATAGATAGGGGAGTTCCTTGTCTGGCTCTAATATCCACTATAATTCTACTTCTAGAAAATCGAGTAATATCTGGCGATGAATTTTTCCTAAAGGACGAGTCTGATTAATCTTCTGGGAATAGTATTCCCCTTGAAGGATGGCAGCCGGGGGTAATAATGCTAAATCTTGCCCTTCCGTTTGCACTAATTTTTCTAATTCCAGGGTCAGGGGTACATGATAAAGATAACGGGAGAGATTATCATCGTTATAAGAGCGAAAATAGCGTAAACTAGGGGCTTCGTAGTTAATTTCTTCTTTTAACTCTCGTTTTAACCCTATTTCTGGACTTTCACCCGCTTCTAAGTGACCACCAAATAAACCCCACACCCCCGGATAGAGAATCGTCGGGATGTCGTCGCGCAACTGCATTAAAAAGCGACCGTCCTGTTCTAAAATCGCCAAAGCAACAAATATCATCAGTTATCAGTTATCAGTTGTCAGTTATCAGTTGTCAGGAGATTATTTGTATTTTCTCCCCACTTCATAATTCATAATTCATAATTCATAATTCCCACACCTAACCCTAGCTATTTCTCGCTTTGTTTATGGGGTAAAAAGAAAGCATCGAGGGGATCTGGGATGGGTTTAACCACTGCGGGGGGTTTGGGGGGAATCGCTTCCGCGACGGGTTGCGCGGGGGGATTGGGTTTAACGGGGGTAACGACGGGAGTTGCTGGGGGTTTTGTTTCAGCTGCGCTGGGAATTGTCACCTGTCGGGGATTTTCGAGGGGTTTAGTGGAGACTGGGGGAGAATTATTTTCTGGGGGTTTAACTTCTGAGGTGGGGGAAGGTTTAATTTCTGGGGACGGGGAAGGAGTGGGAACCGAATTAACTGCTACTGCATCCATCTGTTCTAATTCCACCACATACAATTCGTTAACGCTTTGGGAACCCTGGGGAATAACTTCAAAGTCAATTTTGCCCTTAATGACGATTTCTTCGCCTTGACGGGGTAATTTATTGCTATTGGTGCGAATCCAAATCTTGCCCGAACCATCCTGCAAAAGATAGGCTCCTCCCGCTAAAAAAGGGGCATAATTGCTCACAGTTCCCCTAAGATAAACTAAAGCACCTTTTGGTTTTTCCTGTAATTGCTCGATCGCTGTTAGGGGAGGATCACCGATGTAGGGAACGGCAATACCGAGGTCAGCAAGGGTACTACAACCGAATAACCCTAGCAATAATAATAAACTGCCGATGCGCCCTACACGAGTCTGAATAGACATTCTTGCTTTAACCTTAACGAGTGCGATTAGCCAATCTTTTTGACCATAGAATAGATCCGAAAGATTTTTGTTCTCGGTATTATCATAGAATGTCCGTAACTACTTGCCAAATTCTCGACGGGAAAGCCTTAGCTCAAAAAATCCAGCTTGGTCTAGGAGAGCGCATCCAGACGCTAAAATCTCCAATGGGAAGACCTCCGGGGTTAGCGGTGTTGATGGTGGGGGATAATCCCGCTAGTGCCGTTTATGTCCGCAATAAGGAGAAAGCTTGTACTAAAATCGGTATGGCCTCTTTTGGTCGTCATTTTCCAACCGATACAAATGAACTAGAAGTTTTAGCGGAAATTGTCCGTCTCAATCAAGATGAGCGGGTGGACGGGATTTTAATTCAATTACCTTTACCTAAGCATTTAGACGCGGTTTCCCTTCTCTACCAAATTGACCCGAAAAAAGATGCTGATGGTTTACATCCTCTCAATTTAGGCGGTTTAGTGCGGGGTGAGGACTGTATCCGCAGTTGTACTCCTGCGGGGGTCATGGCACTGCTGAAAGAATATAATATTCCCATAGCCGGTAAGCACGCGGTGGTACTGGGTCGCAGCATTCTAGTGGGGAAACCTTTAGCTTTAATGTTATTGGAGGAAAACGCTACGGTAACTATTGCTCACTCGCGCACGGAAAATCTGGCAGAAATAACCAGAAGTGCCGATATTTTAGTACCTGCGGTCGGTAAAGCGAATTTAATCACCCCGGATATGGTAAAACCTGGTGCGGTAGTGGTGGATGTGGGGATTAATCGCGTCGCTGACCGTTTGGTGGGGGATGTGGACTATGCTGGAGTTTTAGAAGTAGCTAGTTATCTTACTCCTGTACCGGGTGGTGTCGGTCCGATGACAGTGGCAATGTTATTAAAAAATACCTTGTTAAGTTACGAACGCAAGTTATAAATCCTCAGCTACCAGCTATCAGCTATTCAGTGATTCGGCTCTCTTGGGTTCGGTGGGTAAAATCTATTCTAAAATACAGTCTTGCTGGCGAGTGCGTGGAACGAACCACAAAGACACAAAGGACACAAAGATTGATCGCTTCTATATAAGTTAAACTAATCACACAAAGAATAAGAGGGCCGTAATTCTACCGATACAATCCTTGATTTTTTTTTAACTATGTTGGTAGAATTTTACAAAACTGAATAAACTAGGAGCTTTTCGGTCATGATCTTTATTATCCCGATTATTCTTGGTGCGGCGGCCTTAGTTACTGCTGGTGTGGGAGTTAGTGCTGGTGCTGATGGTGTATCCAAGCTACAAAAGGCGCAAAAAATTGGCAAAAGTGCCGAACAAAGATATAAAAAAGCCAACAAATCCCTAGAAAAAAAGTTTCAAGCTACCCAAAAATTTGCGGAAGAATACGGTCAACTGCAAATTAATGTCAAAATCAACACCATCGGCAGATTTATTAAGTTTATTAGCAGAATTGATCAAAGAATAGGTCAAAGACTTGGTCAAAATTCTTCCCAATCCCATCAACGCTTCTTAGAAGGGTTTGAGGGATTTTCTGCCGAACAATTCAAGGAATATAAAGCAGAAGTGTTAGACGCGCAAAGTTTGGCTGTGGGGGGTTTAAAAGTAGTGGGAGTCGCTTCGGCAGCCAGTCAGGGAACCCTAGGATTAATTGGTCTTTTCGGTACTGCTAGTACAGGAACAGCAATTAGTGGACTTAGTGGGGTAGCGGCTTGGAATGCTACCTTAGCATGGTTAGGAGGTGGTTCTTTAGCTGCCGGTGGTGGTGGTATGGCCCTGGGAACAGTGGTTTTAGGAGGTATTACCGTCGGACCTGCTTTAATGATTGGTGGTTTTGTCTTAGGAGGAGAAGGGAAAAAGGCCCTAACTAAAGCTATCGAATACGCCAAGGAAGTGGATAATAAAATAGCTCAGTTAGATAAAAGTAAGGGTTTTTTAGGACAAGTTCAGCGCAGAATTAAGGAGTTACAATACCTCGTTCATAGTCTGAATAGTAGAGCTATTCAGAGTTTAAATGAACTGGAGTCACGAGCTAATTTTAATCCTCATCTAGAGGAAGATGCAGCCAAGTTTCGGGAGGTACTGCTTTTAATTAAAGCCTCATCGGAAATCATGAAACTATCCATCTTAGACGACAAGGGAAAATTAACTCAAGCAACGGAAAATCTCCAAGAAAAGTACCGCCATCTCTTAAAAAACTAATAATTATTCTTGAAAATCTATGAATGTTATCAACTGGTGGATCGATATTTATCCTCTGGTGATAATCAAAAACTTTCCTTAATTTTAGAAGAAATTACCATCTTATTTTGCTCTATTTATTGGAGAATTTCAGTCAATTATCGACGGTAAAAGCCGCGTTAAAGGATGCTAATCACTGTTGGGAATTTTAATTAATTACCCCTCAATATCTAATACTAAATCTGGTTAGTAAAAACTGATTATTTATTCTCCCTTTTGCCTGAGTGCCTGTCCTGATATGTAGCCTATACTCGACGGATTTAGTATTACTTATATCAAGACAAAAAAAGGTGGGACTTGCCCACCTTTGTCACTAAACTATTGTCCTTGCTCCACTGCTGCCACCATCAATAAAGTCTTGAGGACAGAATCAGGATTAAGACTGATGGAATCGATGCCTAATTCCACTAAAAATTGAGCGAATTCGGGGTAATCACTGGGGGCTTGACCACAGATACCGATTTTGCGATTATGGGCTTTAGCGGTTTCAATGGCCATTTTCACCATGCGTTTAACTCCCTCATTCCGTTCATCAAAAAGATGGGCAACTAGGGCAGAATCCCGATCTAATCCTAAGGTTAATTGGGTCAAATCATTAGAACCGATCGAAAATCCGTCAAACACCTGAGCAAATTGGTCAGCAAGAATTACATTACTTGGTAACTCACACATCACATAAACTTGCAAACCATCAACCCCGCGTTCGAGACCATTTTTCGCCATTTCTTCAAGGACTCTCATCCCTTCTTCGGGGGTACGACAGAAAGGAATCATCGGAATCACATTAGTTAATCCCATTTCTTCCCGGACCATTTTCAGCGCCCGACATTCCAAAGCGAAAGCCTCGCGATAATTAGGATCAGTATAACGGGAAGCGCCGCGCCAACCGATCATCGGGTTTTCTTCCTTGGGTTCAAAGGGTTTGCCACCCAATAAATTAGCGTATTCATTGGATTTAAAATCGGACATCCGCACAATTACATCTTTGGGGTAAAATGCGGCTGCAATCATGGCAATTCCCCGGGCCAATTTATCGACGAAAAATTGGGGTTTATCCTCGTAGTGTTTGGTTAATTCGGCGATTTGGTCTTTTACGTCTCCTTCTTCCAATTCGTGGAATTTCAGCAAGGCACTGGGGTGGGCCTGAATATGGTTAGCGATAATAAACTCTAGACGCGCTAAACCGACCCCTTGGGCAGGAATATCGGCAAAAGCGAAGGCTTTTTCGGGATTACCGATATTCATGAGGATTTTTGTCCGAGTTTGGGGCAAATTGTCCAGGGGAGTTTCAAGAATTTCAAAGGGTAGCAATCCGAGGTAAACTTTCCCTTCATCCCCTTCCGCACAGCAAACGGTGACTTCCTGACCGGTTTTAATCGTTTCCGTGGCATTATTGCAACCCACGATCGCCGGAATGCCCATTTCTCGTGCGATAATAGCGGCATGGCAAGTACGACCACCCTGATTAGTAACGATCGCGCTTGCTTGTTTCATAATCGGTTCCCAGTCGGGATCCGTGCGATTGGTGACGAGAACTTCTCCCGGTTTAAAGTTGTTGATTTTATCTACACTGAGGATGACTCTGGCTTTTCCTTGACCGATTGCCGCACCTACACTCCGTCCCACCGCTAAAACTTGACTTCTTTCTTTAATTTCGTAGGATTTAAGGATATTAGCGGCTTTTTGTGATTGTACGGTTTCTGGACGGGCCTGAACGATAAAGAGTTCTCCCGTGATCCCATCTTTTGCCCATTCGATGTCCATGGGGGTGTAGGTTCCGCGCACTTGCGAGTAATGTTCCTCGATTTGGGTCGTCCAACGGGCTAAAGTGAGGATTTCTTGGTCGCTAATGCAGAATTGATCCTGTTCTAGCTTGTTAACTCGGATATTCTTGGTTAGACGCGATCCTCCATCATCGTAGATCATCTTGATGGCTTTACTGCCGAGGCGTTTGTCGAGGATGGGTTTGTAGCCGTTTTTAAGAGTGGGTTTAAAAACCAGATATTCGTCGGGGTTAACGGCTCCTTGCACGACATTTTCCCCTAAACCGTAGGCTGCCGTGATTAAAGTGGCATTTTTGAACCCTGTTTCCGTATCGATGGAAAACATCACCCCGGAGGTGGCTAGATCTGAACGCACCATTTTTTGGACACCGACGGAAAGGGCGACGGAAAAGTGATCGAAACCGTTATGATGACGGTAGGAAATAGCGCGATCGGTGAATAAAGAGGCAAAACATTTATGGCAAGCTTCTAAAACTCCCCTCACCCCTTGCACGTTGAGGTAGGTTTCCTGTTGTCCAGCAAAACTCGCTTCTGGTAAGTCTTCGGCAGTGGCGCTCGATCGAACGGCCACATCGATGGAATGATAGAGATCATCGCCATAACGTTCACAGAGTCGGCGATAGGCAATAGCGATCGCATGACTTAAATCATCGGGGAACGGTGTATTGAGGATTAATGTGCGTGCTTGTTTACCTTTTTCTTGCAGGTTCTGCACATCGTTTTCGTCTAAATCTTGGAAAATTTGTCTTAATTGTGCGTCTAGTCCGGCTTTTTCGACAAAGTGACGGTAAGCGTAAGCGGTGGTGGCGAATCCTGTGGGGACATTAATCCCTTTCGGGGTTAATTGTTGGATCATTTCGCCTAATGAGGAGTTTTTCCCACCGACTAATCCCACATCTTTGCTGTCTACTTCTTCAAACCACAGAATTAATGCTTGTTCTCTAGAGGTTCTCGCAACATCTTGTAGTAGCATCATAAGTATTTTTACCTCTGTAATCTATACTTTCAGTTTAGCTACATACCATCTTCAAAAATCCTTGAGTTTGATATTTATTTACAAAACTATATAATAGCAAACTCCGCCATGATCGCCCTATCTCTAAAGGGTTTAATTGTCTAGCTACTTAACACAAAAATTAATAAACTAATCAGGAGTCTCAACAGTAACTTTCCTC
>NZ_JASJFG010000653.1:0-9758 GCF_030065375.1 Microcystis sp. M49636_WE2
CTTTGAAGATTTAGGATTTAACAGTGAAGAAGCAACTAACTTAAAAATTAGAGCCGATTTGATGTTAACCTTGCGGTCTTTTATCCAAGAAAAAAGATGGACACAGCAAGAAGCCGCCACTTTTTTCGAGGAAACAAAACCGAAAATTAGTGATTTAATGAATGGAGAAATTAGCCGTTTTACTGTTGATAAATTACTCAGTCTTTTAGATAAAACGGGAATAAAAGTTAAACTCGAAATCTTCACCAAGTAACTTAAAATCATCAACAATTGACCATAAACAAGGGTTACATCCACATGGGAAAAGGATTTAATTCATCTTCCGTTAAAGCTTCTTTTAACCATCCCATGCTAACAGGAACATCATACAATCTTCCTGTCCCTAAACGCTTCCACATATGACGCATTCCGGGGACAATGACTTTAGCTACTCTTAAACCAATATCAGGACGAGTTTGGTCTAATACTAACATTTCCATCCCTTTTGACTCAATCTCTATAATTTGATTGATTAATTCATTTGTTCTACTTAAGAGATTACGCCATTATACCATAAAGTGACCCTTTAAATCTAATATAAATCTAATATAAATCTCATATAAAAGTTAATATTCTGCTCAAAAAAATATATTAGAAAAGTATTAACTTTAGAGATTGCCATTACCCAAAATAAAACTTATTCTGGTATCAAAGGTGATTAAACAAATCACTTTTAACCCAAAAAACCTGATTTTTCTGGAAGAAACAAATTATGAACACTGTGACTATGGCTGTAACCAATCAATTAAACGCACCCGTAGGTGGTTCTTTTCTTGTAAGAAATAGTGGAGGATATGTTTCTCGCTTTTCAGTCTCTTACAAATTTGAAGGCCAAGATTTTAGTAAAGATAGTGGAGAGTTTACTGCAGGTGTTAACAAATCTATCAGTATCCCTGCAGGTGCTACTGAAATTCACTTAAAAGTTGAGGAAGCTTGGTTTATTGGTTCTTGGAGTACTATTTTTACTCAAGATTTTAATAGCCCTGTTACCAAATGTTATGAGATATCTGGAACAACACTTAATCCTAGTTGGAAAGAAATCTCTTGCTAATGATCGCCTAAAGTTAGAAACGAAACCCAACATTATTCGTTCTTCCGAACTTACACTGTAGAAAATTCCTCAAGCTCCCTCTGGGGTTAGCAATGCTCTAAAGCTGATAAATATTAATCTAACAAAAACTCAAAGCTTTAGTGTACAAACTTTACAAGGGTAAGTTGCTGATAGTTTTACATGACAAGTTTGGAAGAACCACATTATTTAAGGTGTGTTACTATGGTGACATACCTTTTATCTATCTGTCATGAGGGCAGCTTATCCATTTCTGGCTCAGATCGGTTAGAATTGAAAAGTTATCAGCCTGGAAATTCGTTTTATCCTCGCGCTCATAATAAAATGTAGAACAAGCTTCTAGTTTGTCAGGGATAAAATACCTGTACTTTGTTAATTCTCTATGTACCCTATAATGACCATTAAGCCTTAAACTAGGAGAAAAACTGATGGAAAAATTGATCCAATTACATATTGAAAAGCTACCCGAAGGATTCTATTTAGCAACCTCCGATGACTTACAGGGATTAGTTGCACAAGGGAAAACCCTTAAAGAAACCCTAGAAATTGCCAGAGATGTCGCTCATCAATTAATCGAGGCTAAAAAACAACGCAATCAAATTGATAATTTAAAAGATATAGAAGATGATTTTTACTACCCTTTAGTTGTCTAAACAGATTAAAATAAAAAATGGGAAGATTATCAGGATTTCGGTATCGTGATATTATCAAAAAACTTAAAAAGCTTGGTTTTGTTTTAGATCGCCAAGCCGCAGGTAGTCACGAAATTTGGTACAATCCAGAGACAGAGAACTATACAACAATTCCTAATCATTCTGGTGATCTACCAGAGGGGACTGTAAGAGCTATTCTCAAACAGGCTGGCATTAGTCCAGATGATTTTTTACAAACAAAATAAAAACTTAATTTGTAACCATTCAGTTATAATGTCCCCTATTCCAAAGCATTACATCCACATGGGAAAAGGATTTAATTCATCTTCCGTTAAAGCTTCTTTTAACCATCCCATGCTAACAGGAACATCATACAATCTTCCTGCCCCTAAACGCTTCCACATATGACGCATTCCGGGGATAATGACTTTAGCCACTCTTAAACCAATATCAGGACGAGTCTGATCTAATACTAACATTTCCATCCCCTTTGACTCAACAATTCGCTGACAAAATTTAACATCCTCTAATAAATCATCACTAGCTAATTGTAAATAATCATGACTTTTTTTCGGTATTATTTTACTATCGGGAACTAAATAAGATTGATTGCTTAACCTTGCAGTTTGCCACCATTTAACCGCCAAAGGATCAGCAGAAGAATTATAAATCGTTGTCCCATCTTCCTTAAAAGATAACACATTCGGCAAGATTTGATTAACCTCAGTTAACGCCCGACTAATAGCAATTTTCGGGTCAAAATGCGCCCCATACCCTAACAAAATGTCCTCCACTTCCCGCTCCTTTCTCGGACTAATAGCGGCAAAACAAGGGATATTCAAATCACTGGTAATATCTAACACCCATAGCTCCCGATTTAACGCCTCATAATATTGCTTTAATTGCTCAAAATATGGCTCATTAAAGCTCTCTAAATTAACGGAAGGTTTAACTAATTGATTATACCACCATAAGGCCACACAATCTCGTTCCACTAACTCCATAAATCCTTGTAAAATCGCTTCCTCTATCGTATTTCCTGCGGCGCAGCCATTAGAATCAGCCCAACAATCTAAGGGTTCAGATTGAGGATAACCATAATAACAATATCCTGTCGGTAAATACTTAAAATCTTGAGCAGTTAAAGACCATACAGGAGTCCAATCAATGATTCTAGTTTCATCAAAAGGTTCAGGTACTTTTTGAAACCATCCTTGATTATTCCCATTCCATTCTTCTCGATGTTCATATTGTTTTTGACTAAAATTCATACATTTGTTAGGATGAATAGCTTTATCTCCTAACTCTTGATAACTGGCTTTTTCTCTGATTTCATTCCCTTGAAAAACCCCCGAATACCGCTCAATAGCTTCACAAAATCCACTGGCTTTTGCTTGACTATCTGTACGGCCTTTTCCCGCACTTCTACCTCCAATATTTTGCCGTAAACTGTCTAAATCATCAAAGACACTGCGAAAATGATGTTTAGCTACATAAGTATGAACTAAAGCATTCCCTTGTATCTTATTTAATTCTCGCACAATTCCCGTAATAGAACCGATATGATGTTGATAGGTTCTTAAGGTTTCTTCAGGAGAACAAAAACGATGTCCACCATCACTGGTAAAAGCCTTTTTCCGATGTCCCAAAACCACGGGTAAAGGTGTTTTATTCAGAGAATATCCACAACTAGGACAGTTCGGACGTTTAACTAAAATATGCTCTTGAAATTGTAAATTTAAAGTATCATAAGTCATTAGTATTCCTTCTAAACGTTGATTTTTACCTTGAATAATCCACTTAAAAACCTCCATAGCCGTCAGATTTAAAACCGTCTGTATTGTCGCTGAAGAAAACCCTAAAGGGGAAATTAAAGAAATCTTATTTTCTCTCTGTCTAATGATAAATTCCTCCACGGGACGATTATCTCGTAATCGTTGAGCCAAACAATGCCAACAACCAGTTTTATCGGGATCAAATAAGGGACCAATCCAGGCTAGGTTTCCCAGGGGATTAACTAATAACCAAGGCTTGTGCGAGGCTAAAGCTTGTTGATTAATACTCTCTAAATCGGGATGAAGATAATTATCGGTTAAAATAATGGTTAAATCCCCTTCATCTGCGACTTGAACTTGCAAGGAATTTAAAATATTGATCAAATCTTGCTGGGGAATTGAGCCTAGGCTTTTAACCGTAACCTTCAGAGATTGTAATCGTTCAAAAGCTTGGGCTTGAGAAACCTGAAGATGATGGCATAAAATTGCTAAATTAGACGATAATAATTCTTTTTTTTCTAGTAAAAACCCTCGTTTATATAACTGAAAAATCGCTTTTTGAATTGCCAGACTATAATTAATAATCACTGCGAAGGAATTAGCATTATTGGGATTGATTTCTTGATTTTGTAAAAATTCTAACTGAAGAATATCAATAATTTCATCAAGATTACGTTGACCATCGATTAATCTGACTAAACGATAATAAAGCGGCTCTTGAAAACAGATTGATTCTCGCTCAGATAGAAAAAATACCGTATTTGGTTCTAAGGTTTCAATTGAATAGGCAGGATTCCAATCAAGCTGGTTGAACACAATTTTTACTCTCTTTTTAGTTAAGGTTGATGATATACCTATAATATAAGGTTGATAGCAGTTATCTTAATGGTGAGGGGCGAAGTTTTCGTTTTCGGGAACAGGGAACGGCGAGGGAGCAGCCCATTTATGCCAAAATATAAAAGCGATCGCTAAAAGTGATTAAATTTATGCAATATGATACCAAATCCGCTTTTAATAGCATGATTAACTCCCAATCCAACTTTAAAAACCCAGTTATGGATTGTTTCCCCCTGCTCCGCAGCTCCGGCACTCCCCAATCTCCTCTACCTTTTAAACAGGATTTGCTATCAGACCCCTAATTTCTTCCCTGCCTAAAATTTCCCAATTTTTCGGAATAAATTTGAGTACCAAAATCAGGGTAAATAACCCAAATATCAACTTAATAAAGTTTTAATAGACATTTAAGCCCTAATAGATCAATCTTACTTTTTTTAAAGCCGATATGCTGCCTCGCTCATCCTTTTCAGACTTGAAAACTGGCTATTCTGTCAGGGGTTGGCCGTGAGAGGGGTCAATTTTCAAGGATAATTTGTAACAGAGTGTTGAAAATTCCTTTAATCTTAGTTATGAGCGATCGCCCACCAGAACTAACCCTAGCCGACCAGGCCCCTGCCAACCACGAATGTCGCTCCTGCGGCTACGTTTACGACCCCAGCAAGGGAGATAGTAAAACCAACACTCCCGCTGGAACCCCCTTCGAGGAATTGCCAGAAACGTGGCGCTGTCCCGTGTGTGGTGTGCGTCGTTCCCAATTTATCAACATCGGAGCTAAAGATGCTCCTTCGGGATTCCAAGAAAATCTTAGCTATGGTTTTGGAGTCAACCGTCTCACTCCTGCACAAAAAAATATTTTGATTTTCGGGGCTTTAGCGCTAGGATTTGTTTTCTTTATTAGTTTGTATGGTTTAAACTAACTCAAGCACTCATTATCTTTAATCTAACGGCTCTTGTGGCCCTGTAACCGTTCGGGTACAAACCTTAATCCGTCCCGATTCCTTGACCAATACCTCTGAACCATTGATGAGAAAACTGAAACAATTCGTAATAGTTCTAGCTGTAGCCTTTTTCTGCTTTAGCTGTAGTAATGTGCCATCCCTGAGCAGTAGTCCTTGGCAAATCCTCACCCTCGACACTGACTCCACTTTTGCCGATATCGCCTTTACCGACGACCCGCAGCACGGTTGGTTAGTGGGGACAAAATCTACCCTCTTTGAAACCAGCGATGGGGGGGACAGCTGGCAGCAAAAAGTCCTCAACCTTGGCGACGAAAAAGTTAGCTTTAGCGCCGTCAGTTTCCACGACCAAGAGGGTTGGATTGTCGGTAAACCCTCGATTCTTCTCCATAGCGAAGACGGGGGCAGCAGCTGGTCTCGTATCCCCTTAAGTGAAAAATTACCCGGTTCTCCCTACGGAATTATCGCTCTGAACGACAAAACCGCCGAAATGGTCACGGATTTAGGTGCTATCTACCGCACCAAAGACGGAGGCAAAACTTGGCAAGCTTTAGTGGAAGGTGCTGTGGGTGTGGCCCGGACAATTGTTCGTTCCCATGATGGTAAATATGTGGCCGTTTCCGCACGCGGTAACTTTTATTCCACCTGGGAACCGGGGTCAACAGAATGGCAACCCCACAATCGTCTTTCTTCCCGCCGTTTACAAAAAGTCGGTTATGGTGAAAAAGGGGAACTGTGGGCCCTGGCCCGGGGTGGTCAACTACAATTTACTAGCCCCAATGATCTCGATACATGGGAAGATAAGGTATTCCCCGAGTTTTCCACCAGTTGGGGACTTTTAGACCTCAACTACCGCAGCCCCGAAGAAATTTGGGTCGCTGGTGGTAGCGGCAATCTGTTGGTCAGTCATGACAACGGCCAATCTTGGCAAAAAGATCGCGCGGTGGAAAGTGTCCCCTCCAATCTCTATCGAATTGTTTTTATCAATTCCGACAAGGGTTTTGTCTTGGGACAAAATGGGGTTTTACTGAAATATAATCCCCCTAGCGAACCGGCCTAAAACTTGTCTCAGGGTCAACAAAGTCTCTATTATAGAGATTGAATTTTTCAAGTCCTATCATTCCGAGGAGAACCGTCCATGTCAGGTAGTACCGGCGAACGTCCTTTTGGCGATATCGTTACCAGTATTCGTTACTGGATTATCCATAGCATCACCATCCCCATGCTCTTTATCGCGGGTTGGTTATTCGTGAGTACCGGTTTGGCTTACGATGTTTTTGGCACTCCCCGTCCCGATGAGTATTACACTCAAGAGCGTCAAGAATTACCGATCATTAATGATCGCTTTGAGGCCAAAAATCAAATCGAGCAGTTTAATCAGTAGTTTACTTTAATTAAGGATAAAAACAATGGCTAGTGGTAATCCCAATCAACCCATTTCTTACCCCATTTTCACCGTTCGCTGGTTGGCAGTTCATACCTTAGCGGTCCCCACTGTCTTCTTTATCGGTGCAATTGCGGCAATGCAGTTTATTCAACGCTAGGAGAACAATTATGGAAAGAACACCTAATCCGAATCGGCAAGCCGTCGAGTTAAATCGTACTTCTCTTTATCTAGGTTTACTCCTAGTTGCTGTCTTGGGAATTTTATTTTCCAGCTATTTCTTTAACTAATTAGTCCCGATTCATTGTCATCGCAATTAGGAGGTGTTATTCATGTTCGCAGAAGGTCGTATTCCTTTGTGGTTAGTCGCCACCATCGCCGGTCTAGGCGTTATCGCTGTGCTTGGTCTTTTCTTCTACGGAGCTTATGCCGGTTTAGGTTCCTCTATGTAATTCCATTACGGGTAATTTCCCCCAGCAAAAAGCCGTTAGTTATTTCTATAACTAGCGGTTTTTTCAGTATTCGGTGAAAAGTAAAGCTCGATCGAACTTTAATACCAAATCCGGCTCTCCCAGCTTTGGTGGGTAAAATGTATTCTAAGATACATTTCTCAAGAGCGAGGGGGTGGAACGAACCACAAAGACACAAAGGACACAAAGATCGATCGATCCTATGTCAATTAAACTTATCACACAGAACCTAGAAGAGCCCAAATCCGTTTTTAATAGTGTGATTAACTCTCAAGTTATCAATGGTTTCTCCCTGCTCCCTTCTCCCCACACCCCACACCCCACACCCTACCCCCACGAAAAACTTTTTCAGCAGACCCTAATTAAAAAAAGGAGTCAAAGACTTGACTCCTTTAGTTATATGGATGATTTAGCTAAAACTAAACCTCTTGTTTACGAGTGCTAAGATCACCCAATTTTTGGAATAAACCGAATTCCACTTGTTCTTCCAGATCTGGATCGACCCCGGCGAATACGTCGCGGTAGATGGTACGAGAACCGTGCCAGATATGACCGAAGAAGAATAGTAAAGCAAAGACAGCATGACCGAAAGTAAACCAACCTCTTGGAGAAGTGCGGAATACCCCGTCAGACTTCAGGGTTTCGGTGTCAAACTCGAAAGCTTCACCGAGTTGCGCTCTACGCGCAAATTTCTTCACATCAGCAGGATCGCTGAACACCTGACCATCGAGAGAGCCACCGTAGAAAGAAACGGTAACACCACTTTGTTCAATACTCAGTTTCGATTCCGCACGACGGAAGGGAATATCAGCGCGAACGATACCTTCCGAGTCAGTCAGGACAACGGGGAAGGTTTCAAAGAAGTTAGGCATCCGACGCACGCTGAGGACGCGACCTTCGCCATCTTTGAACACGGGGTGTCCTAACCAAGATTTAGCGATACCGTCACCGCTATCCATGGCACCAGTACGGAATAAACCACCTTTAGCGGGGCTATTACCGACATAATCATAGAAAGCCAGTTTTTCGGGGATTGCTTGGTAAGCTTCGGCGATGGTGGCTCCATTGGCGATGCTGGCCTCGACGCGACGCTCAATTTCTTCTTGGAAATAGCCTTTATCCCATTGGTAACGGGTCGGGCCAAAGAGTTCGATCGGGGTGGTAGCATTACCGTACCACATGGTTCCAGCCACGACGAAAGCGGCAAAGAAAACAGCGGCGATACTGCTAGAAAGCACCGTTTCGATATTACCCATTCTCAGGGCTTTATAGAGTCTTTCGGGGGGACGAACGGTTAAATGGAATAAACCGGCGATAATCCCGACGATACCCGCAGCAATGTGGTGAGCTACCACACCCCCGGGGTTAAAGGGGTTAAAACCAGCCGGTCCCCATTCGGGAGCTACGGGCTGCACATGACCAGTTAAACCGTAGGCATCGGAAACCCACATCCCGGGACCCCAAAGGCCTGTTTGATGGAAAGCACCGAAACCAAAGCAAAGTAAACCGGATAAGAACAGGTGAATACCGAACATTTTCGGCAAATCGAGGGCAGATTCGCCCGTGCGGGGATCGACGAATAATTCTAAATCCCAGAAAACCCAGTGCCAAACGGCCGCTAGGAATAGCAGACCAGATAAGACGATATGAGCGGCGGCAACGCCTTCAAAAGACCAGAAACCAGGGTCAACACCAGTTTCGCCGGTGACGCTCCAGCCACCCCAAGAACCGGTGACACCTAAACGGGCCATGAAGGGCAGCACGAACATTCCTTGCCGCCACATCGGGTTTAATACGGGGTCACTGGGGTCGAAAATAGCAAGCTCATAGAGGGCCATGGAGCCAGCCCAACCCGCTACCAGTGCGGTGTGCATCAGGTGAACGGAAATTAAACGGCCCGGGTCGTTGAGAACGACTGTGTGTACTCGATACCAAGGTAGTCCCATTGACTACGCTCCTCCTATTGACAATTTAGTGTCCACTTAGACGCTTTTTATATTCAGGGTCAAAATATAAGCCCAACACTCTCGACGGTTAAGTGCAAGAGTTAGCCGACCTACATTATCCCTTGAAAAGTGTATCTATTCTAAAGAAGTGTAACTATTGTTAGAACAGATTTCAAGTCTTTGCGATCGATCTTCCGCCAGAATATTCCAGATCAGGGTGTGGGGTGTGGAAATTATGAATTATAAATTATGAATTATAAATTGGGGAGTGGGGAGAAAAAGGCTGCGTCCTAACTCCTAACTCCTGATCACTGATAACTGATAACTGATCACTGATAACTGATTACTTCCTCAGTAGTTCTTCGGCATTTTGCAGGATTTCGAGGACTTGTTCGGCACTAATCAAGCGTTTTAGCACCACTTGCCCGATGGTGGGGACAGTATCGGCAATTTCTGCACTCTTGGGGGCAACTTCCACCATAATCACAGCTTCTTCCACCTTATAAAGCCATAAAACCTGTTCTCCCTCTAAAATACCGATATTTAATCGCTCTATCTGCGGTGGTCGTCGCCAACTACTCGCATGGTCCCACAAACCGCCAAATTCCCACACCCGTCCTATTGTCCAA
>NZ_JASJFG010000156.1:0-2958 GCF_030065375.1 Microcystis sp. M49636_WE2
TGAAAGAGCTGCCGTTAAATGTTCGAGAGTGGGACTGTCCGAACTGTGGGACACACCATGACCGAGATATTAACGCCAGTAAAAATATTTTGGCCGCAGGGCTTGCGGTGTCAGTCTGTGGAGCGACCATAAGACCAGAACAGAGTAAATCTGTTAAGGCAGGTGCGGAACCCCGCAAGGGAAAGAAGCAGAAACCTAAATCGTGAGGTTTGGGAATCACCGTCCGTTTACGGCGGTGAGGATGTCAACTCTCCATCGACTCACCCTTAATTAGATCCTATAAATATAGAATCTCTATGCTTTCTTTCTTACCCACTATTCTTTTAGCTCAGTCCGCCTCGGTTCTGCCCCAGATAGAGAGGAAATTAATCACCCAATATCAGGAAGTGCGTCAGTTGCCCGGTCAATTGAATGATGTTCTAGTTTTTAATAGCAATAGTCCCGAAATCGTAGAAAAAGAGGGAATTCTCCTCTCCACTTTCCCCGGCAAAGGAAAACGTTATCCCGTAGCCCATCTCAATCATCCCCTACAAGGACGTTTTGACGTTTTCACCCACCACATCGCCCGTCAAACCGATCCCAATCGCGACCTACACCAGGGCCTGATCGTTACTAATCCCACCTCCAGAAACCTCGTTATCCGCATCCTGCAAGGAGTCAGTTACGTCACCTCCGCTGATGCCCCTTTTGTCGATTTACCCTCTCTGGTAGAAGATCCCAACGGCCGGGTTTTTTCTGGTCCTGGTTCCCGTTTAGCCAGCGATATCATGCGTCGTCGCCATGATACCCAATTTCCCACCCAGATCGTCATTCCCCCAGGCCAAAGTCGGATGCTCTTCGATCTGGTTATCCCCAGAAGTAGCGCCCGATCGACCCTCCTACGTCTCTACAGCGATGGACCCGTCTATATGGCCAATTTAGCCCTCTACGAAGTTCCCCAAAAAGTCAAAATCGAAGATCGGGAAATAGAAACCTTTCGTCCCCCTACCCTAGAAGAATGGCGTACCCTATTAGTTAAAGGTGATTTAGCCGCTCCTCGCGATTTTCCCCCCACTCCCCCCGATCAATGGTCCCCCGGAAGAAGAAATTTTTATGGTCGCGTCGCCGGAATTTCTGTCGGTTCGGAATGGGCGACCCGCATTGTCGATCCCAAAGGGGGAATTAATCTCACCATTCCTCAACCCGGTCAAGCTTTTGCCTATCCTTTAAGTACGGTGACGGCAGCTACTTTCGGAACCAGACAAATTCAAAGCGCCCCCATGTTAGTGCGTTATCCCGATACGGCTTTCAAAGCTCACGGTAACTACGGTGTTCACTACTATCTGACTTTACCTCTATATAACAACACTAGCAAAACCCAGGTGGTGGCTTTGAGTATTCAAACCCCCATTAAAGAAGACAATTATCTCGATCGCTTGTTATTTGTTGAACCCGTCCAGGGACCGGTATTTTTCCGGGGGGCCGTGCGCGTTACCTATCGTAACGCCCTGGGACGCACCGAGGAACGTTTTTTCCATCTCGTTCAACGGGAAGGACAACAGGGAGAAGCTTTAGTACAGGTGGAACTTCCCCCCGGAGCCAGACGCGACATTAATCTCGATTTTCTCTATCCCCCCGATGCCACACCCCCCCAAGTTTTGAGCGTTAAAACCTTGGAATAGATGGGCTGCCCGCGCATTTAAATTGCCGGTTGAGATCAGGCACTCCTGCACTCTTGCAAGGGGCAACACTCGGAAAGTTCACGGCTGATTGTCGGGAGGAATAAGTAAGATAAGTAGGTGGGTATTAAAAACTTTCAGATCCCCCCGCCTATCGGCACCCCCCTTATTAAGGGGGGCAGGGGGGATCGAACCTAAAATCCATTTTTAATTTAATTATAACCAGCTACTTACACTGATATTAATCTCTCTCTGTGAATCAGCCGATGAATATTAGCAAAACTTGCTTTATTTGCTGCTTATTATCTCAATTCTTGGGCAATGCAGCCGCGAGTTTAGCCGTGACTAAACTCGATTTTGATGCCAGTCAACCCCTCACAAATCAAGTGGTTAGATCGGGGAAAATTAAGGTACAAGTTAGCTATCAACCCAGGAATCTGAATGAGAGAATTGATGATAATTCTGATATTAATAATGTTTCTTATCAAATCTTTTATAACGAGCAAATTTATCAGCAAAATAGTGGTTATAGTGCCTTTGGATCTGGCTATGTTGAATTAAGAGATTTAGATAATAATGGCATTGATGAGATTATTGTCTCCACCTATAGCGGCGGCGCTCACTGCTGCACATCCTTGGTAATTTATACTTGGCAAAAAGATAAATTTATTAGAGAAGAAACGGGGTTTTTAGATGGTAGTGGTGGTTCCTTTGAAGATTTAGATGGAGATAATAATTACGAATTTGTCACCGTTGATAATGCTTTTTTGTATGCTTTTAGTTCCTACGCCGCCTCTTTTCCTCCCTCCAGAATTTATACTTTTCAACAGGGTAAATTAGCAGATGTCACCAGAAAATATCCTCAAAAATTAAGAAAAACTTTAGCTGAAATGTTGAAAGCATTGCAGTTAGCTAAAAAAGAAAAGGCCGAAGTTAATGGCATTTTGGCCGGTTATGTGGCCCAAAAAATTCTCCTAGGAGAATACGAAGAAGCTTGGCAATTTCTCCTCGCTAATTACGATAAAAACTCCGATTGGGGTCTCGATATCCATGGCGAAAGTACAGTGATCGGCAAATATCCAGACTTTCCCACTGCCCTGAGCGCTTTTCTCCTGAAAAATGGCTATTTAGGGTCTGCTGAATAAATCTAAAAACCTTGTTGGGTAAGACTTTTAGACTTTTTGTCAATCAAAAAGTACCAGGCATGGGAGTGATCAGGGGGAAAATTGAGGTACTTTTTCCCTGAAAATTAGGTAGTTGACCACCTGAAAATCGGTAAAACCCTACACCCCACACCCCA
>NZ_JASJFG010000407.1:0-4339 GCF_030065375.1 Microcystis sp. M49636_WE2
CAATTCCATTGTGTCCTATTTTGCTGCAAAACTAAAAAGCAACAAAACTTCTCCAGCAAAGTCTCTCGTTTTTTCATCTAGCTACTCCCCGTGGAGGTCAACTAAACTCTCTATCGTTCCACTTCGAGATTTTATGCAGTATTATAGCAGTTATCTTAATGGTGAGGTACAAATTTTTCGTTTTGAGGAGTCGAGAGTCTGGGGAGTCAGGAGTGAGGAGACGATTGTGCAAACGTTTGTATTAATTTAAGAGTCACTGATAATTAGGGTTTGCTGAAAAAGTTTGTTGGTGGGGTTAGGAGTCATACTAAATCCGGTTATTAAAGAATGATTATTTATTCTCCCTTTTGCCTATTGCAAGAGTGCATGAGTGCCTGTCCTGATATGTAGCATAAAGGGATTGGGGGAGATTCGGCTAATCTAAAAATAAGCGATTTAAATACGTCTTAGCTTACAATTATTATTAACTTCGATCAAACAGGGAGTTTCCCAAGTAAGTCCACCCAGTCAGGTTACTTGAGAATTTGGCTGACAAGTTGGGGGTGAAACGGGTATCTCTTTAGTGACCAAAGGTTCAGCACCAGCTAATATTAAAGTTGCTATTGAATGGGAATTTAACCAAGATAAGGGAGGTTAGTATGCAAGTTCAAGTCGAAAAACGGTATTATACACCTGAAGAATATTGTCAGCTAGAAGAAACAGCAGCATACAAAAATGAATATCTAGATGGAGAAATTATTCCCATGGTAGGAGCAACTACTAATCATAATCTGATTGCTTTGAATTTCTGTAAAAATTTTCCAGCTAAGATTAATAATGAAGATTATTGGACTTTCATGAGTGATGTCCGGTTATGGATGCCAATATACCGCTTTTATACTTATCCTGATGTCATGGTGATTAAAGGCAAACCATTATATGAAGGAAAAGGCACAAATACTGTAACTAATGCGTTAATCATTGTCGAGGTTTTATCAAAATCAACTAGAGATTATGATCGCACTGATAAGTTTAAGTTTTATCGTTCAATTCCTGACTTTAAGGAATATATTTTGATCGATCAATACCGTTATTATGTGGAACAATTTTATCAACAAAATAATGGAGAATGGTTATTTAAAGCATCTGAATCAGAGAATGATGTTTTAAGGTTTTATTCTGTGGATTTTCAAATCTCATTGCTGGATATTTATCAACGAATTGATTTTAATTTAAGTGAAGAATAAGGATTAAATCCCATCTCAATTATAGCGTTTTTCAGTCTGCTGAGGTACAAAAGTTATGGGTTTTAGGCAAAAGGCAAGAGGCAAAAGGGAAGAAAATAGGTGTACCTCACTAGCTTAGGAAACGCTATATCTACCAAAATCAGTTGATATTGCGATTCTCAAGATCAAGAAGGAAACCCAACAAAAAAATAAGAGGATGGGAATAGCGATCGCCTTTTTTAAAATCCTACAGTAATCATTTTTCCATAGCTCCTTTGCTTCCTTGTAGCCTTGTTTGATTTGCACTGTGAATTTATCTGTCACCAGTAAGACTTTTGATAATCTTTTTAGCCAATCGCTCATTAATTTCTCGATGTCTGGGAATTGGTTCTGTTTTTCCAGTATCTGGATTATGGTAAATATCATGTTTCCCTCCACGTCTAATCAAGTAGCAGCCAGCTTGCTCCAATTGTGCAATTAAATCATGTCTTTTTATGCGAATTCAAACTCTGCAACTCTCTTGATTCCGGGGATTTCTTCCGTAGTAAATGTTCTGTAGAGATCGATCAGGTTTTCGATTAATTCTTCTAAGTCAACACCTTGGGTCCAATGATCGGGAAATTCATTCAAATAGCCCAAGAACATCCCATCTGATTCTTTCCAATATGTATATGGAATCCTCATGGTGAAATCCTCATTCTGCGTTGCTAACGATATTAAGTTGACCCCTATTATAACGGAATTGCTCTCAAGCCACGATCAGCTTTATTATCAGGGTTGGCAGCGAGATTGCCGCCTGACACTTCGTTAATGCAGCCGACAAAATTTGCGATCGCTCATTCAGACGGATTTAGGTGTTGGCTGTTGGGTTTCGCTTTCCCCTAAAATTGAGAGGTTTTCTTTAACCCATTGATTCGCTCAACCCAACCGACGGACTCAACCCAAGAAAAAGGACTAGACCGCGCCTAATAGCCGTAGGAATTCCATAACCTTTTCATATAACGCCGCGTTTCCTTGCTGGCGGTACAGTTCGGCGGCTTGTCGCAAATCTCTGATCGCTTTTTCCCTTTCTTGTCGAGAGTAATAAAGAAGCCCCCGAAAGCCGTAAGCCATTGCGTATCGGGGATTAATGTTGATCGCCTGATTGTAATCGGACAGAGCGAGGTCTGGTTTCCCCTGTTCTTTGTAAAGATTCCCGCGATTGAGGTAAGCCTCAGCGAATCGGGGATTAATGTTGAGCGCCTGATTGTAATCGGACAGAGCGAGGTCTGGTTTCCCCTGTTGTCGGTAAAGACCCCCGCGATTGAGGTAAGCGATTGCGTCTCGGGGATTAATGTTGAGCGCCTGATTGAAATCGGACAGAGCGAGGTCTGGTTTCCCCTGTTCTTTGTAAAGATTCCCGCGATTGCGGTAAGCGATTGCGTCTCGGGGATTAATGTTGAGCGCCTGATTGTAATCGGACAGGGCGAGGTCTGGTTTCCCCTGTACGGCGTAAAGAAGCCCCCGATTGAGGTAAGCCTCAGCGAATCGGGGATCAATGTTGATCGCTTTGGTGAATTCAGCGAGAGCGAGATCGTATTTTTCCTGTTGGATGTAGCCAACTCCCCGGTTATAGTGGCCGATCGCGTCTTGATTGTTCCCTTGAGCGATCCGGGTTTCGGCTGGTTGTCGGCTCTCTAGCGCCATGACGGGGCGAACAGTCGCGAGGGTGGAAAGGCTGATTAGGCTAACGGTGGTAAGAAGGGCAAAGGATTTCATGGCTAGTTCCTCGGTGGGGATGATTTTAAATTCTACTTAGGGTTGGCTGAATATCGGTGTAAATCCTGCTAAAAAAGGTTTTTGGGCTAAAAAAGCCTAAAAATATTATCCAACAAGGTTTTTAGATTGATTCAGCAACCCCTACTTAATTCATAGGCTGCTTTTTTGGGAATATACAGAATAGGCTTTTTTTGTCTAAAAAGCACTAGGCTACTACTATCTAAAGTAATTAGAAAGTAGTAAGAGCGATCACTTTTTTTTAAATCCTACAGTAATCATAGCAATTATTGTAGGTCAAACTTATCTTTTCTCTTGGTGTAAATCGTCAATTAATTACCTTACTCCTCTTCTCTACTCATTAAAGTAGCGACTAAGAAATTCTTGGGGAGTAATGATTGTAATTTTTTGATTTTTAGCTAATTTAAGGATTTTACCCGGAACTCCTCCCCACAACAATCCTGAAATCCAAACATTGACATCTAGAACAACTTTCATGAGTTGGCGCGTCTAATTTGGCGAGCTTCTTTAATCATCTGGCTAATCTCAGCTAGAGTCGGTTGATTGGGGTCTGGTTCCATTGCTTCTAGTCGCTCAAAGAATTGCTCTAGATTGACTTTATCTTGATGAACTTTTTTGAGAATGATGGAGTCTTCCGTCAGGGAAATCATGTATTTATCTCCTGGGTTGAGGCGGGTTTGAACTTCAGGAGGAAGTTCGAGGTTTCCTTCTCGATTGATTTGTATGAGTAGCTCTTTGGTCATCGGCTTCAAAATAAACTTTATTAGCTTTAGCTGTTAAACAGACTTTATAAATAATCTGATCAAGTTAATTATATATATCTTAGCGAATTTTTCAAGCTAGGGCTTGCTACCTTGGAATCTAATCCTGGAATTGATGGCGCTCAGCGATTCGCGTCTGGAGAGGTAATGTTTCTCCCTCTACATTTATACTACCCCAAGAGAGTCCTTCCACAGAATCAATACCACTGGCTACTTGATAACGGATCCAGAACGGTTATTAGCGACGCTTGAGGGAAACCCAACCACACCAATGTCGTCAAGAATGTTGGGTTTACCTCAAACCATTGAATCAAGCAGTTTTCTCCTAATTATTAAATCGCTCAACCAAACCTACAAGCTTCTATCTGATAACTGATAACTGATTAAGACTTCACTCCCAGATTAAAGAAAATCGTTCCCCGACGCACAGAATTTTCGCTACCTTGGCTGCTAATGGTAAGAGAACGCAGATTATTAAATAAAGGCTTAATCGATAATTCTAACACCCGCACGATCGGGAATTTTGCCTCGATTACCGGTTGCAATTGTCGCCAATCGACGTAAAAATAACCATCATTTTCTGCGGGTAAAGCAGTA
>NZ_JASJFG010000360.1:0-3602 GCF_030065375.1 Microcystis sp. M49636_WE2
GACCGACCCAACTGCAACAAAAAGCGTTAGATTTATTGGGAGTTTCCCTGATTTGTACCCAGTAACGGGGTGCTGTAAATTCTCTTAATCCCTTCTACAGCACAGGTTATGGCCTTTTGTCAACGGGGAAGTCCAGGTATAGTAAGACTTTTAGCGATTACTAAGAATTATGAAGTGTCACACTCTAGTCAGCGATCGCTGGCTTAATGAGAGTTTATCTCAATAATTTAGTATCAGAACTATCAGATTTTTAGGGCTAGTTGTGCATCTGCTGGGCAAACAAATTAGCCTGTAATTCAGATCCGGCAATCGTTTTGACGATTTAGATAAAATTTTCAATGTGACAGTTGAGGGTGCGGAATGTGGGTGACAAAGTTTGATCGCCGAATTTTATCACCTCAACCCAAGCAACAGATCGGCGATCCAGCCAGATTCTCAATAGGATTACTTTAACTCGATTTCCCCTGGTCGCCAAGTCTTATCAAACCAAGGATCGAGCGGGCCATAAAGCCGAAGAATCGTATTCCAACCCGTGCCCGGATTTGTCTGCACCCAATTATTTTCCTTACTCGCAAGCGGTTTCGGCCCGAAATAGAGATCCACAGAGCCATCCGCATTAACCAAAAGTCCCTTAGTCTGACTACCGACACTAGGAAACTGTTGATCCGTCTGAATCATCGATCGCGTCTGGTGACTGTAAAGAATCACTGACCAGAATAGTAGCACGCTAGGATGTTTTAGCGTAACGCAGAATAATTACAAATTCGTCATGATTAAAAGCAAAAAAGCGCGTTAAGTAACTATTTTTTAAGTCAAGACAGCAATTGGCGATCACAATTCCCCCAAAAATGCTCTATACAGTGCTTAATGCTTTGATTTTCGCTATCTCTGTTTCTAAGTTGGGAAGTTTTTGATTATATTTTTGGGCTGTTTCTAACCATAAATCTTTTACCATCAGTAATTCTTGTAGGGTTTCTTCTAAGGTTTCACCCTGAGCCAAACAGCCAGATAGTGCTGGAATTTCAGCGACAAAACCGCCTTCTTCACAGGGATAAATAATAATTGGATAATTCATCTTTAGTTGTCTCCGATAATTTTAAGGACTCGACGAATATAAACAGATTTTACTTTTTTATTATGAACAGGTATGATCAAAATAATATCATTTCTTTTAAAAATGTGATGGCTACCTGTAATTCGATCAAGGGAAAACCCTTCTAATTCTAGCAGTTTACAAATATCGTTGAATCTTGCGTTATTAGGACTATTCTTGAAAGGAGAAACCCTTTAACAATACACTTGTTCTAACATAGCGGTAGTGAGAGATTTTTGGCCGTGATAATAGAGACGACGATTGAGACAACCGATCGATTTAACATAGGTAGATAGGGTTCCCAGATCATGGGAAATAATTAAAATAGTCATCCACTCATTCAATTCTTGCAACAGGGAAAAAATACTAGCACGCATTTGGGGATCGACACTGGCAGTGGGTTCATCTAAAATCAAGAGACGGGGTTCTACTGCTAAAGCGCGAGCGATATAAACCCGTTGGCGCTGTCCTCCCGAAAGTTCGGCAATCGACCTTTTTTTCAACGCTAACATTCCCACACTATCTAAAGCTTTATCTACCCTTAACTCATCTTTTTTACTATAGCCTTGCCAGAGTTTTTTGCTGCTCAATCTCCCCATTTTCACCACCTCACCCACAGTGATGGGAAATGAGCGATCGCATTCGACAAACTGCGGCACATAACCGACTAATTCCCGACCTTTTTGGACAGTTTGCCCCAAAATACTGACTTCTCCCCGCCAAGGTTTAATTAATCCCAGTAAAACCTTAAGTAGGGTAGTTTTTCCTCCTCCATTCGGACCGATAATTCCCAGGAAATCTAATTCTTCAATGGTTAAATTAATATCTTCGAGGATAGGTTCCTGTTCGTAGCCGGCCCAGAGATTATTAATGGTAATGATCGTTGACATATACAAGCAATTACTGATTTAAAACTGTGGCCATTTTTTGGGAAACTTGTCGCAGGTTTTCACTCCAATTTTCAGCAAAGGCACTGATAGGGATTACCTGTCCCCCAATTTCCCTAGCAATAGTTTCGGCACTTTTCTGACTAAATTCTGGTTGAGTAAAAATAACTTTAATATTCTCTTTTTTTGCCTGTTTGATTAGTTGACTTAACTGGGCAGCACTGGGTTCATTGCCGTCGATTTCGATTGCGATCATCTCTAAACCGTAATCTTGGGCAAAATAGCCCCATTCGGGATGAAAGACCATAAATTTTTTGTTTTTGACCCCTGCCAAGTTTTGCCGAATTTCTTGATCTAATGCGTCTAATTCCTGACTGAATTTTTCAAAGTTAGCCCGATAGATAGCTTCCTGACCGGGATCGAGTTGTGCTAGGGTTTGATAAATAGTCTTTGCCTGTGCTTTGACTCGTTTTGGTGATAACCAAATATGGGGATCTAGGGTGTTTTTTCCAGCTTGATGTTTTTTTTCCTTAGCGTGATCGTGATCATGATCATGATCGTGATTATGTTCTGCTGTCAAAGGGATTTTATCTACCCCTTGACTGGTATCGACGATTAACATCTGCTGGTTAACACTGTTTAAGCGATCTTTCCAGGCATCTTCTAAGGATACACCGATTTTAAAGTAGGCTTGCGATTGGGCTGTGGTTTTTAATTGTTCGGGTTTTGGTTCATAGGTGTGGGGATCTGTCCCGGGTTGAATCATGGCATTAACACTAACTCTATCACCGCCGATGCGTTTGACGAAATATTCCTGCGGTACGATACTCACTGTCACCTGTAAGGGTGTCTTTGCTTCCTCTTCCTTGACCGAGGGACCACTACAAGCTGTTAAGCTGGCTATAGTCAGGGTTAAAGCGATCGCTGTTAACTGGAAATTTTTACCCATCGGATTAACTGAGTCTGATTATGATTCTGATCTTATCACAGTCGGTGAGAATCGTTATCATTCTGAAAATATTTTGGTATAGATGTACTGGTTTTTCGTCCTTCGATCTTTCGCTCCCAATTAAAAAATTTTCTCTTGCTAACTAACGCTTGACATGATATTATATAGATAATGGAAAATCCGTGCGCCTGCGACCCCCCTCTGGTCAAGTCAAATAAAGCCCAAAAAAATTAACCCCAAAAAGTAGTGGGTGAACTGATAACTGATACTTGCTAAGACTGCACCGGAGCAGGGAGAGGAAGCCTGAGCATTTGTACTAAAACTCCCAAGAGGCAGTATAAAAAATTCAGTAGAGCTTAACTAGAGCTTGCTGAATAAATCTAAAAACCGTGTTGGGTAAGACTTTTAGACTTTTTGGGAAATCAAAAAGTACCGGACATGGGAGTGATCGGGGGGAAAATTCAGGGACTTTTTCCCTGAAAATTAGGTAATTGACCCCCTCAAAATCGGTAAAACCCTACACCCCACACCCTGTCCCCACAAAAAACTTTTTGCCGCAAACCCTAACCAAAAACCGAGTGCCGATCACTAAAAAATGACTTTTGCCTCCGTTATTAGCAACACTGAAAAATCGCCATTAACTGCCGCACTTATCCAAAAACTGGAGAAAAAC
>NZ_JASJFG010000782.1:0-1594 GCF_030065375.1 Microcystis sp. M49636_WE2
GGGTCGTTCCTACGATATCCAGCTACGACGCATCAAAGATAAGGTTCATGTCCAGGTAATGTGGAAATATCTCGAACAAGCTTCTTTTCCCCTCTCCGAGTCTGAATATCTGGAACATCTCAATGCGATCGCTAATTATCTTCACGAATGGGGTGGTTTTAGTCAATTTCAAGCTTTTATCCGCGAAACCCGCGAGCGTCCCCGTCTCGGTAAAGCGGTTAGTCTGCCCCTAGATCTAGGTGAAAGGGCATCGGAATGGCTGATCAGTGATCAGTGATCAATTATCAGTGACCAGTGGGATTGTTAACTGAACAGTATACTGCATTTAAATTGCGTCCCCACTCCCCCATCCCCTTCTCTAGACACAAAAAAGGCGTTAAGCTTAACCTCAACGCTTGCCTTTAATCTAATGACAGTGACTAGCTCTTGCGACGAGCGAAAGCACCAGCACCAGCAACGGCTAAGATACCGAGGATAGCAGAGGGTTCGGGTACGCCAATTGATTTTTGTCTGAAATCGTTGGTGATACTGTTAAGTGATCCGTTAACACTAGAGACAAAGAAAGTGTCTCTGACGTAAAGTTTCAGGATATTCGGATCAACTTGAACCGTTAGGCCAGGAGAGCCAATGCCACCAATATCCAGGCTTTTAGCCTCCGAGGTTCCGACCAAACTCGACCCGCCGAAAGCATCTGACCAAACCGTCTTGTTCAGAGAGACACCGGAGTCAGTCTGGCCAGTTGTGGTATAGCCAGCGCTGAATGCTTCGAACATCTTCGTCAAAAGTTCGTTGTCGGGAGTGTCGGGGTCATCAATGATCTCGATCGTGTAATCTATGACATAAGTACCAGATGAACTTAGCAGAGGGGTAGCTGGGGTGAAGGTGAAGGTGTGCAAATCGCCCAAGGGCAGCACGGTTTCCGTAATGGTCAGAAAATTGGCCGGGTCATTTATACCAATGCCAGATGAGTTGATGTGTGTAAACAACTTGTCCCCTTTTCGGCAAGGATTGGTCTTGAAATTGTTGAAACTTTGTGGCAAACACTCCTCCTGCGCCTGCACGGGGGCAGCACCAGCAAAGCCGAAAGCGGCAACGCTGCCAGCGATAGCAAGAGCGCCAGTGGTTAGTTGTCTAGATATGTTGGTGATCATTTTAAGTTGTTTGTCAATTTATTAATTAGGGCAGTAATGCGGAGACATCCGTAGTCTAGAATATTTATAACCTGGGAGCATCTGCCCTTTGACATAAATAGAAATGCTTAATGATCTCAATAAAAAAGTTAAAAAAGGCAACCATTTAGATAAGCACAGCGATGACGAAGGACTTGCGGTACATTACCAGATTCCCAACTTGCACCAGTAATTTTGGCTCTTCGTTACTCTTTATGCTAAATCAACATACAAGATGCCAAGACAACATACGTTACGTCATTTCTTCGGCTAACATTTAAAATATCTCCTTCTTTTAATTGTTCGAGTATATTCTCGGCTAGTCTTTTCGTATAGGTTCGTTTCTTGGCGACAAAATCTAACTCTTCGCTAAAGGGTTTCTGACAATTATCGCACTTAAATTGACGACGATTAACTTGTAGGTA
>NZ_JASJFG010000171.1:0-4046 GCF_030065375.1 Microcystis sp. M49636_WE2
GGATGGCAAATTACAGAAGCGGTGGTGAAACAAGTCTATGAAAATGGCTTACAATTTCGCACCCCGGAAGCAATAACATCGGTGGGAACTTTTCGCGCCTGTCATTATTTACGCGCCATGGCTATCTGGGCTATCTATGGGGTTTTGACGGAATTTCAGGGATAAAACAGGATTATCGCCATCTAACTGGTGATCTGGTTTTACCTGGTAAATCACTCTAATCCTAAATCCGGTTATTAAAAACTGATTATTTATTCTCGGTTTTGCCCTTTGCCTCTCCTGATATGTAGCCTATACTCAGGGGATTTAAGTAGTTAGGCGTTAAAAATTATCAGATGCCCCCCTTATTAAGGGGAGATCAAGGGGGGACTAAGGGGGGATCGGCACCACCCTTATTAAGCTGTCCATTAGTCACATCTTTCTTAACATTTCAAACCTTTGTAGCACAAGGCTTTCAAGACTCGGTTAACAATTTGTAATATTCCTTGTTGACACCCTTACTGACAAAGAAAAAACTGAAATCAAGTCAGGATAAGGGTTGGAGTGCTTACTGAAACAATTGTTAAGAAAGATCCCTATAAGGGATAGCTTTTAGGACGGGGTTTCAAACCCATTTTTCTGATGATTTTTCTTGTTCCAAGAGTTTTTGTAGTTGCTCTGGGGTAGCATCTTTGAGCAGCAGACGATCGCCGTTTTTGCTGACAATTAACACTCGTTCGATCTTCGGGGTTTCAGGAGAGTCAATTTTTCGCTTTAATTGGTACAATTTCTCAGCGATGGCGATTGTTCCGCTAATAATGCCGATGATGGTGGCGATGGTAGCAAGGGTTCCCTCTTTCTCCTCTTCGGAGATAACTTCGTAGCTGCCTTGCACCCCTTCCATCTCTAGGATATCCTGAGCAACTTTGATAGCATCGGCTCCTTGAATTTCTATCTGCATCAGTTTTGTTCCTCCTGTCAGTACCCAAGCAAAATGATCCTAAATCCGTTTATTAAAAACTGATTATCTATTCCCCCTTTTGCCTGTCCTGATATGTAGCCTATACTCAACGAATCTAGTATGACTAGCTTAGTTGGGGAAAAAATCTCAATTACCGTCAATGGTTGACCTAAGAAAATATTTCAGTCTCTCCGTCGGGAAATAACCTATTAGAGACTGAAAAATCTTAGTCATTCCATTCCCCTTTGGGTGGTACGGGGGGATTGCGTCGAAGATGACGGGTTAAGTCCTCATCCGGTTGTTTCTCTCCTCTTAGCCACTGTTTAATCGCTGTTTCGATAATGCGACTAGGATCGTTAGTCAGGTGTTTAATCTGGTCTAAAACTTCCGAGTCAAGGTGAATAGCGATTTCAACTTTCTCCGCCGTGCGCTGAGTCGGTGTAGCATTGTCGTTCATAAGCTCTATTAATGATTGCTATCTATCATTCTACCCGTCAGTCGAGGATTCTCATCCAAGAGTTTATCTATAGTAATCCGATTTGGACAAATCATAGAGCCTTTCCTTAGCCATTGCCCTTTCCCTGATTTTGTCACCATAATCAAGCCTACCATAGTTTACTGTGGATGCCGAGAGGGGAAGCTAAGGTCAAAACCCTGACTATACTTGCAGTTTAGCTTTTTTTACCTTTTACTTTTCGCTTTTGCTCCAGCCTTAGAGACTTTACCTCTACAATGAATTAAGGAATCTAAAATTTTATAAACCCCTGACTTTTGCCAACAGTGAACCACGATGACTGACGTTCCCGTTTCTCGCATTCGCAATTTTTCCATCATCGCTCATATCGATCATGGTAAATCAACTCTCGCCGATCGCCTCCTGCAAATTACGGGAACCGTAGCCCAACGGGAGATGAAAGAACAATTTCTCGATAATATGGACTTGGAACGGGAACGAGGTATCACCATCAAGTTACAAGCGGCACGCATGGATTATACCGCTAAGGATGGTCAAAAATACGTTCTCAATCTGATTGACACCCCCGGCCATGTGGATTTTTCCTACGAGGTTTCTCGGTCTTTAGCGGCGTGCGAGGGAGCTTTATTAGTTGTGGATGCGTCCCAAGGAGTAGAGGCGCAAACTTTAGCCAATGTTTACCTAGCACTGGAAAATAACCTCGAAATTATCCCAGTTTTAAATAAAATCGACCTACCCAGTGCCGAACCGGAACGAGTCGCGGCGGAAATCGAGGAAGTGGTAGGTTTAGACTGTAGTGAGGCAATTCGGGCCTCGGCTAAGGCTGGGATCGGTATTAATGATATTCTAGAGTCGATCGTCCAATTAGTTCCCCCTCCCCAAGATACTCTCGAAGAACCCTTCCGAGCTTTAATTTTTGATAGTTATTACGACGCTTATCGAGGGGTAGTTGTCTATTTCCGCGTCATGGATGGTCGGGTGAAAAAGGGCGATAAAATTCGTTTTATGGCTTCCGGTAAAGAATTTGTGATCGATGAATTGGGAATTTTATCACCGCAACAGGTACAGGTAAATGAACTTCACGCGGGAGAAGTGGGTTATCTGGCAGCCGCGATTAAAACCGTCGCTGATGCCCGGGTGGGTGATACGATTACTCTAACCGCTAAACCAGCACAAGAGCCTTTACCCGGTTATACAGAAGCAAAACCGATGGTTTTCTGCGGATTATTCCCCACCGATGCCGATCAGTATGCCGATCTCAAAGATGCGCTGGAAAAGTTAAAATTAAACGATGCAGCTCTATCCTACGAACCGGAAACTTCTAGCGCCATGGGTTTTGGTTTCCGTTGCGGTTTCTTGGGACTGCTACACATGGAAATCGTCCAGGAAAGACTAGAAAGGGAATATAACTTAGATTTAATTACCACTGCTCCCTCGGTAGTTTATCAGGTCACTACCACCGATGGGGAAATTGTCGAAGTGGATAATCCCAGTTTGTTACCTTCCCCACAAAAACGGGAAAAAATTGAGGAACCTTATATCCAAGTGGAAATGATTACTCCGGAAACCTATGTAGGCGCTTTGATGGAATTATGTCAAAGTCGTCGGGGAGTTTTCAAGGATATGCGTTATTTTACTAAAACTCGCACCGCTTTGATTTATGAGTTACCTTTAGCGGAAGTGGTGACGGACTTTTTTGATCAATTAAAATCTCGATCGCGCGGTTACGCTAGTATGGAATATCAATTAATTGGCTATCGGGAAAATGAGCTAGTTAAATTAGATATTATGGTCAATGGTGATCCCGTTGATGCTTTAGCGATGATCGTTCACCGGGATAAAGCTTATTATGTTGGTCGCGCTTTAACCGAAAAGTTAAAAGAATTGATTCCCCGGCATCAATTTAAGGTTCCCATTCAAGCAGCTATTGGTTCTAAAATTATCGCTAGTGAACATATTCCCGCTTTAAGAAAGGATGTCTTAGCTAAGTGTTATGGTGGTGATATTAGCCGCAAGAAAAAGCTGTTAGACAAGCAAGCAAAAGGTAAGAAACGGATGAAAGCGATCGGAACTGTTGATGTACCCCAGGAGGCATTTATGGCAGTCCTAAAACTCGATCCTCAGTAAAATCTTGGGGTGAGAATTAACTCACCCTTTTTAGTTTTAGCAGTGGGGAATTATTATGAAACTTTTGAGATTATCCTATCAAGATTTATCCTCTGGATTAAGTATAGATTCTTGCGAGTTTTTTCTAGATTTGAATTTATTAGTTGGTATCTCAGGTGCAGGAAAAACCTCGATTTTAAAGGCCATTAGTAATTTAAAAAGAATCACTAACGGTGCATCTATAAATGGGGTAAAATGGGATGTAGAACTTTTAACCAATGATCATGTTCGTTATCATTGGTTGGGTGAATTTGAGGTTAGAAAAGCTCGTTCTCTCATCAAGATTGAAGAAGATGAAGTCAATAGTAATGACGGCGAAAATAAGGTTAGTATAATTAGGGAAACTCTTTTAAAAGATCAAGAGGTTTTGATCGCAAGAAATCAAGAGGTAATTGAGTTTAAACATTCAAAGACACCAAAACTACCATCTTATTTAAGCTGTATAGAGCTTTTCAATCAAGAAGA
>NZ_JASJFG010000555.1:0-9233 GCF_030065375.1 Microcystis sp. M49636_WE2
CTGAAATTCCGTCAATAAACGCCGGAATTCGTCGCCGTCAATGGTTTCCTGTTCAATCAGTATATCCACCAAGCGATCGATCGCCACACGATTGTCAAGGATAAGTTTTGTTGCTAAATCGTGGCATTGCTTGACAAGTTCTCGTACTTGTGCATCAATTTTCGCCCTCATCGCGAAAGAATGGTCGGCATGATAACCAGCACCAGCACCACCGAGATAGGAATTGCCCTCCTCCTCTAGAGCAATCAATCCCAATTCCGACATTCCCAGACGCGTTACCATCTGTCGGGCCAGATAGGTAATTTTTTCAATATCATTACCGGCCCCGGTGGTCACTTCATCCTCACCGAAGACACATTCCTCCGCCACTCGTCCCCCTAATAATCCCGCAATTCGGGCTAATAACTGGGAACGACTGGTTAAACCCTGTTCTTCATCGGGAGTGAACCAAGTTAACCCCTGCGCTTGACCCCGGGGAATCAGAGTGACTTTTTCCACCTGATCGTGGCCGGGACAGAGACTAGCGACAATCGCGTGGCCGACTTCATGATAGGCGATCAAACGCTTGGCTTTACTATCCACTAAAGCGCGCCCTTCCATACCGGCCACAATCCGATCGATCGCATCGTTGACTTCCGCCATGGTAATCGCCTCTTTCCGTCTTCTAGCGGTAAAAATCGCCGCTTCGTTGAGCATATTAGCCAAATCTGCCCCAGTAAAACCGGGGGTGCGCCTGGCGATCGCCTCCAGAGCCACATCAGCAGCCACCTTTTTATCGCGAGAATGGACCTCTAAAATGCCCAAACGTCCCTTAAAATCTGGATAATCCACCACCACCTGTCGATCAAAACGACCCGGACGCAGCAGGGCCGAATCCAAAACATCGGGGCGGTTGGTGGCGGCAATGACGATAATGCCGGTATTTCCTTCAAAACCATCCATTTCCGTCAATAATTGGTTCAGGGTTTGTTCCCGTTCATCATTACCTCCCCCATAACCGACCCCTCTTTGACGACCAACGGCATCAATTTCATCGATAAAAACCAAACAAGGGGCATTTTCCTGGGCTTTTCGGAATAGATCTCGCACTCGCGACGCACCAACCCCGACAAACATCTCCACGAATTCCGACCCGGAGATGCTGAAAAAAGGCACTCCCGCCTCTCCCGCGATCGCTTTAGCCAGTAAAGTTTTCCCCGTCCCCGGAGGCCCGATTAACAGGACTCCTTTGGGGATTTTTGCGCCAATAGCCGTAAATTTTTCCGGTTGTTTGAGGAATGTCACCACTTCCTGTAAATCTTCCTTGGCCTCATCCACCCCCGCCACATCATTAAATTCTATGCCGGTTTTCGCCTCCATCTGAAACCGCGCCCTTGATTTACCGAAGTTCATCGCTTGACCGGAAGCATTGGCAGAACGACGGATAATAAACACCAATAATCCCAAGACGATAATAATCACTAACAGGTTAGTGAGAACATTGATCAGGGCCGAATTGTCAGTGCTAGGGAGAATACCGTACTCAATTTTTTCAGCATCGAGTTTCTTGATTAATTCGGGATTTTGGTCAAATAAATTGACTTCTTTCGGGGGGTCTTTATCCGTTTGACCGACGAGGGTAACTGCTGCCTGCTGCAAAGAAGGATTGATTTCCACCTTTTTTACCTTTCCTTGGTCGATCTTCTCTAACAATTCACCGTAGGTGAGGGTATTTGGGTTTTTTTGACTCCAAGCAGCAGTGACATGGCCAAAGGTTTGCAGAATCATCCAAGTGGTGACAATCCCTTTCCATACTGGCCGATGACCACGATTCTTAGCTGACTTGGCTCTAACTACGGTGAGTGGAGATTTTTGATCCATAATTGACTCTATATCTAGTTACCCTGTATTCATTGTGACAGATCGACTCGATCGTGACCACTGTTCTGTTTGCCCCCAGGCACGACCCTGGGGGCAAATAGTGATGACGGTTTTTTGCTATATTGTATTCAGCTAGGTGGTCTAACAACTGCCTATCCCAATCACTAAAAGTTTAGGGAAGTGGGTTTCGCCCGCTTTTTTTGTTGTCTAAATCATGACCCATCCGCTCATTGCCGACCTGCTGCACCTTGCCACCCCTATCGCTGAAAACTTGGGGCTAGAAGTGGTCGATATCGTTTTCCAAACCAATAAAAGGCCTCCCGTCCTGCGCGTCGATATTCGCAATCTTGCGGGAGATACCGGTTTAGAGGACTGTGAGCAGATGAGTCGGGCCTTAGAAACCGCCCTCGACAGTCAAGAAATCTTACCGGAGGCCTACGTTTTAGAAATATCTAGCCCCGGCATTTCTCGACAACTGAGCAGTGAGCGCGAATTTCAGTCTTTTAAAGGCTTTCCCGTCATCGTTACCGGCCAGGATAGCCAGGGAAAACCGAAAGAATGGCGCGGAAAACTGCAAGGTAGAGATGAGCAATCTATTTATCTTAACCAAAAAGGTCGATCCCTGAGCATCGATCGCACTACCGTCATCAGCGTCCGTTTAGATGAGCGGCGGGATCAAAAGTAAAAAAAAGGACAGGAGACGGTCGCCAGGAGACTGCTTTTATTTATTCTCTCTATTGCCCATTGCCTGTTCCTTATTGCCTATTCCAAGTTCTAACTAATAACTCAAAAGTAAGGAGAAAAATAATTATGGCTACTGTTAATTTGCCCGGTTTAAAAATAATGCTCGAAGAAATTAGCCAACGACATAATCTGCCCAAAAATGCCGTACAAGAAGCCTTGCGTGAAGCACTGCTCAAGGGGTATGAACGTTATCGACGCGCCCAAAGTTTAGAAAAAGCCGCTCAATTTCATGAAGATTATTTCAATAACTTTGATGTGGAATTAGACGTAGAAGAAGAAGGGTTTCGCATCCTTTCGACTAAAACTATTGTGGAAGAAGTGACCAATCCCGACCATCACATCGGTCTTAAAGAAGTGCAAGAAGTGGCCGACGAGGCCCAATTAGGGGATGAAGTAGTTCTGGATGTCACCCCCGACCAAAGAGAATTTGGTCGCATGGCGGCGATTCAAACTAAACAGGTTTTACTGCAAAAACTGCGGGATAACCAACGCAAAATGATTCAAGAGGAGTTCCAAGATCTAGAAGGAACCGTTTTACAGGCCCGGGTCGTCCGTTTTGAAAGACAGGCCGCTATTGTCATGGTACAAAGCACCTATGGTCAACCGGAAGTGGAAGCAGAACTACCCAAACGGGAACAGCTACCCAACGACAACTATCGCGCTAACGCCACCTTTAAAGTGCTGCTCAAAAAAGTCTTAGAAGGTTCTCACCGGGGCCCGCAATTAATCGTTTCCAGAGCGGCGGCGGGTTTGGTAGTATATCTGTTCGCCAACGAAGTTCCCGAAATCGAGGAGGAAATCGTGCGTATTGTCGCCGTCGCCCGGGAAGCCAATCCCCCCTCCCGTCACGTTGGTTCGCGGACAAAAATCGCCGTCGATACCCTAGAAAGAGACGTGGATCCGGTTGGGGCCTGTATTGGGGCCAGAGGTTCGCGGATTCAAGCTGTGGTGAACGAATTGCGGGGGGAAAAAATCGACGTAATTCGCTGGTCTCCAGATCCCGCCACCTACATCGCCAATGCCCTTAGTCCCGCCCGTATCGACCAAGTTTTGTTCACTAATGCCGAAGAAAGACAAGCACTGGTACTGGTGGCACAGGATCAATTAAGTTTAGCGATTGGCAAAGAAGGGCAGAACGTGCGTTTAGCCGCCCGTCTGACGGGCTGGAAAATCGATATTAAGGATATCGCCCTCTATAAAGGCGAACAGGAATTAAAAACCGATGAAAACGACTCAGAAGCGCAGGATTTAGACCAAGAATGAACCCCTTCCTCAATTATCGACGCTGTATTAGCTGTCGTCTCTTCGCTCCGAAAGAATCCTTTTGGCGAATTGTCCGACTACACCCGTCCGGACAGATACAATTAGATCAAGGAATGGGAAGAGCTGCCTATATCTGTCCGCAACCTAACTGCCTGCAATTAGCCAGGCAAAAAAATCGTCTCGGACGCGCCCTAAAAGCCAACATTCCCGAAACGCTCTATGAATCCTTGCAAGAGCGCCTCGGGACTGCCAAGCAAGGTCGTCCAAATCAGGATTAAAATTGACGATCATAGCCACAAAATCGTTAGCATGGAAAGGGGCAGTCCTGACAGGATCAAAAAATCAGCCAACTTATAGGATCACTAACACTTTAGCCGGGGGATAATGGATGAGTAACGCGAAAGTCAGAATTTACGATTTATCAAAAGAATTGAATCTAGACAACAAAGACATTTTGGATATCTGTGACCAGTTGAACATCGAGTACAAGAGCCACAGTAGCACGATCAGCGAAGAGGATGCCCAACGCATCAAAGCGATTGCGGCAAAGGGAGTTATTTCGAGTACCAGTAAAAATAGCACGGGTCAGCGAGAATCGGCTAGTCCTGCCGAAGAAAAAAAACAAAAGATTTTAGCCCTGCATAAACATAACCGCCCCGAAACCGGCGAAGAGGGGCTCAGCCATCTCGGTCAGGCTGGTTCCTCAGCCAAACCGACTTTAATCAGTCCCCCCCGTCCCCCGGTTAAACCCCTCGTCGCTCCCCCAGGGCGGGACGGTGCGGCCGAAAAAACTCCCGCCACGGAGGAGAAGAACGCGGCTACCCCCACCGATGCAGAGATGCTATCTCAGCTCCCCAGTGTTAAAGGAACCCCGACCGAAACCCCGCTAGTCCAGGAAGCAGCCTCCACCTTAATCGCCCCACCTAATCGACCCTCCCTCACCCCGAAACCGCGCCCTGAAACCACCTCGGGCCGTCCAGAACCCCGATCTAAAAATGCCCCTGGCAGTAACGACAGGCCCCGGGGGGAAAAACGCGAGCGCGGCGAGAGCGAAAACGCCCCTAGTCCTGAGCGCAGGGCTGGCTTGGCTAAACCCGAAAAACCGACCCTCAACCGCAAAACCGACGGAAAAAGCCCGAAACTGGGGGAACCAGCCAGAGAAGTGCGGGAGACGGTGGAATTGAAGCGCCCAGTTCGCCCCGGTTTGCCCGCCAAAATCTCGGCTACCGGCGAGGAAGAAACCGATACCACCAAGAAATCTGGTGTTGATGGCACAGAAATCGATACGGATACCGGATTGCTGGGAGCAGACGGGCCCAAAAAACTCAAACGACCGACCATGCCCCCTCGCATGGCCAAAAAATCTACCTGGGAAGAAGAAGAAGAAGAAGAGAAAAAAGCGGCCAAAACCGCCAAAACTGCCGGCAAAAACAAACGCCGCACCCAGGCTCTCTTTGAAGATGACGATGATCTAGAATCGGAACTATCCGGGTTAATCAATACCCCCAGTTTTACCCTTTCCACCGCTCGTCCCCCCAAACCGCCCAGCGCTAAAGCAACCACCCCCGGCGGCCCAACAGCAGTCAAAGTTAAGCGGCCTAGTAAACCAACCGCCCACACCGGCAGTCCGAAAAGCGAGCGCCAAGAACCTCAAGAGGAAAAACGCCCGGAAAGCATCGTCGTCACCGGCAGTCTCACCGTGCGCGACCTCTCGGAATTGATGAAAGTCCCCGAAACCGAGATCATCAGAACCCTATTTTTTAAAGGGATGGCGGTTAATATCACCCAAACTCTCGACGTGGACACGATCGAAATGATCGCCAGGGACTTCGAGATCGCCGTGGAAACCCCCAGCACCCAGTCGGCGGCGATCAAAACCACGGAAATGATCGATGTCTCCGACTGGGAAAGTCTCCAGCGTCGTCCCCCCGTCGTCACCATTATGGGTCACGTTGACCACGGTAAAACCACCCTCCTCGACTCGATCCGCAAAACCAAAGTCGCCCAGGGGGAAGCCGGCGGCATCACCCAGCACATCGGTGCTTACCACGTCGATGTGGAACATAACGGCAAACCGGAACAGATTGTCTTCTTAGATACCCCCGGCCACGAAGCTTTTACCGCCATGCGGGCCCGTGGGGCGAGAGTCACCGATATAGCGGTGCTGGTGGTAGCCGCCGATGATGGCGTACAACCCCAAACGAAAGAGGCAATTAGTCACGCCAGGGCCGCGGAAGTCCCCATCGTGGTGGCGATTAACAAAGTCGATAAACCCTCGGCTAACCCCGACCGGATTAAACAGGAATTGACCGAACAGGGACTGGTGGCCGAAGATTGGGGCGGTGAGACGATCATGGTTCCCGTTAGCGCCCTGCGGGGTGAAAATCTCGATAATCTGCTGGAAATGATTCTCTTGGTGGCAGAAGTGGAGGAATTGGTCGCTAACCCCGATCGCTTGGCCAAGGGAACCGTCATCGAAGCTAACCTCGACCGCACCAAAGGCCCCGTGGCTACCCTGCTCGTCCAGAATGGTACTCTCCGCGTCGGTGATAGCATCGTCGCCGGTTCCGTTTTCGGCAAAATTCGGGCCATGATCGATGATCGCGGTCAAAAAGTCGAAGCAGCCACCCCCTCCTTTGCCGTGGAAATCCTCGGTCTCAGTGATGTGCCGGCCGCTGGCGATGAGTTCGATGTCTATGAAAGTGAGAAAGAGGCCCGATCAATCGCTGATCAACGGGCGATCGAACAACGCAACACCCGTTTACAACAGGCCCTCTCCTCCCGTCGCGTTAGCCTTAGCACCCTCTCTATCCAAGCTCAAGAAGGACAACTCAAGGAACTTAATCTCATCCTCAAGGCAGATGTGCAAGGTTCCGTCGAGGCCATCCTCGGTGCGCTCAAACAGTTACCCCAAAACGAAGTGCAGATTCGGGTTCTCCTCGCCTCTCCGGGGGAAATCACCGAAACCGATGTGGATCTGGCCGCCGCTAGTGGTGCGGTGGTGGTGGGCTTTAATACCACCCTGGCCAGTGGTGCGCGCGCATCCGCTGATCGGGAAGGGGTCGATATCCGCGATTACAATATCATCTACAAGCTTCTCGATGATATTCAAGGGGCGATGGAAGGTCTTCTTGACCCCGAAGAAGTGGAAGAACACCTCGGTTTTGCCGAAGTGCGCGCCGTCTTCACCGTCGGTCGTGGGGCTGTGGCGGGCTGTTATGTCCAATCAGGTAAACTGGTGCGGAATCGCTTCCTGCGCGTGCGTCGCGGCAAGGAAATTGTTTATCAGGGAGTTCTCGATTCCCTCAAACGGATGAAGGAAGATGCCCGGGAAGTGGCCACCGGTTTCGAGTGCGGTGTCGGTGTTTCTAAATTCAATGACTGGAAAGAAGGCGACATTATCGAGGCCTACGAAATGGTCATGAAACGCCGCACTTTATCCAGTTAATTACACTTGAACCGTCGGGAGTCAGTTATCAGTTATCAGTTATCAGTTATCAGTTATCAGTTATCAGTCATAATTCCCCCACTCCCCCACTCCCCCATCTCCCCACTTCATAATTCATAATTCATAATTCATAATTCCCCCACTCCCCCATCTCCCCACTTCATAATTCATAATTTATAATTTATAATTCTCATTTCCCTCTATGAAATCAGAACCTTTTTTGTGGATTCATCTGGCAGGGTTAGCGGCTTTGCCAATCTTTTTACAAATCGCTTGGATTGGTTTAGCTGTGGGCGATCCCTTGCCTTTTCTTTGGCTAGAATGGCTATTTCTGGGAGCGATCGCCATCGTCCCCGTTTTTTGGATGCAGTGGACAAAACCTTTTGATATCTTTAGTCTTTTGTTGGTTGCTCTAAAACCGAGTCAACTCACCCCCGAACAGTTAAAAATTCTCTCTCTTTTTAAACGTCCTCGCCATCGTCTTCTTACTCTTTTGGGAGTCGTCCTCTTAATTCTCATCGCTTGGCCCATCTATAATTTTGCCCCTCTAGCGGCTGCCGTGGCCGCCTATCTCCCCCAATGGCGGCTTTTAGGTTTAGTCATCGCTGCGATCGCTCTCCTCTTAAGTCACCTATTTCTACAGGTTCCTCTGAGTGTTCTGGGGGTTTTAGCCACTAAGGAAAGTGACTGGACAGCCACCGAAGCTTTAGTTATTGAGCGCATTCCTGAGTTATTTACCATTGTTGGTCTAAAAGTTAATAAAATTATCTAAATTAGCCAAAATGCCGACAATTTCGGCTAGGAATGCAGGATTGATCGCCCGTTTAAGGGTTGAATATTCCTGGCATTACGGGGAAAAATCGCGGCCAATTGTTGCAGTTGTTGGGGAGAAATTTTGATCGCATTTTGCCAGACTAACCAGAGAACATCCTCGCTACAGGGAGGAGTGGACAAAGACCCCCGATATTCATAAAAATCGCTATTTTCTGGCAGTAAAAGCCCGGCATTGACCCAAGTATCGGGGATAATCATTTCAGGAGAAGGTTCTTGGGGCAAATAATCCCAAATGGTTTGTAAATAGGGATTAAAAGCGCCGATTTCGGCTAAAATGCCCAAAACTGCTAAATTTCCCTTCCCATTTCGATGCACTAAATGAATTTCTAGAGGGAAAGACTGACCTTTAATCTGATGTTCGCTGGGGTGATGAAAATGAAACTGCAATAAATCCCATTTTTCGCCGTGAAAACTCATGTTTCCACCTTTTTCGGTCTGAACTAAGATTGTACGACCGTTATGGCGAATTTTTAGGGGTACAGGAAGATAATTAAAGGTGGGGTGGTATAGCTCTTTTTCAGACACTATACTCAGATCGATCGGTGTTTGTTGCTTTCCCGTAGTGCAGAGGCGATAATTCCTTGATAATTCGCCCCAATGGTCAATATTTTGATAATTCCAAGTAAATTCTGGATTAATAGCCCCAATAAGAGCCTGAGAGCCTATAAATTGCAGTAATTCTCGTCTATACATGGGATTAAATTTAGCAAACCCTAATTAGAAATTTTCTTGGGGATTTATGCCCAATTCCCGCAGTTTAGCCGCTAATTTTGCGGATTTCTGCCTTTCCTGTTGGACTTGATTTTCTGCTTCTACAGCCCGATTTTCTGCCTGTTGTGCCGCTTCTGCGGGAGTGGGTACTAATTCCCCTTCGGGGGTAAAATAGCGCAATTTATTGGCAGCTAAACCCAAATATAAGCCTAATTGTTGACTCCAGAGCCGTCCCTGAGCATTGGGGGTAATCGGTTGATATTGACCGCTAATTAGAGTAAATCCTTCAAATTCTAGGCTTTCTGGGTCAAACCAAAAATAATCGGGAGTGCGAAATATATCTTGATAAATTTGTTTTTTCTCCTCTCGGTCA
>NZ_JASJFG010000905.1:0-5590 GCF_030065375.1 Microcystis sp. M49636_WE2
AAGTCTTTGCGTCCGGGGTTACGGGTAGGATCGCCAGAAAGGAAGCCAAAGATAAAAAGTAAGACAAAGAAGGAAACAACGATATAAACGGCGATTTTTAGGGTTAACATTACTAAGACGTTCTCCTTAGACTAGATTAATTCAATAACAGGGGTGAGCATACCTTGACCTACTTTACCCCATTTGGGCGATCCCTGAACAGAGAAAAGCGATCGGTCTTCAGTTATCAGTTATCAGTGAGCAGTTATCAGTGAGCGGTGAGCAGATGTGAGTTTTGGCTCTTCTAGGTTCTGTGTGATAAGTTTAACTTACAGAGGATTGATCGATCTTTGTGTCCTTTGTGTCTGGAGTGGTTCGTTCCACTCACTGCCCCAAGACTGTATCTTAGAATACATTTTACCCACCAAACCTGGGAGAGCCGAGTTTTTAGTTTACTGATTACTGGGTACTGATCACTTAAAATACGACTAAATAGCCTATTTTTAGCCAATTTATGAATAATATCGGTAAATTGTATGTGGTGGGAACGCCGATCGGCAATTTAGACGATCTGACTTTGCGGGCCCTGGCAACTCTCAAAAAAGTCTCTCTAATTGCTGCCGAAGATACCAGACACACGGGCAAATTATTACAGCATTTTGATATTCCAACCCCTCAAATTAGTTACCACGAACATAATCGCCTTTCCCGTCTCGATCAGTTATTAAATATTCTCAGCCAAGGTCAGGATATCGCTTTGGTTACTGATGCGGGAATGCCGGGGATTTCTGACCCGGGTTATGAGTTAATTAAAGCTTGTATAGAAGCTAATATCGAAGTGGTTCCCATCCCCGGAGTAACGGCGGTAATTACTGCTTTAGCGGTGTCGGGATTACCCACGGAAAGATTCTGTTTTGAAGGATTTCTTCCGGGTAAGGAAAAGCTGAAACAAGAGCGCTTAGAGGGTTTAAAAACTGAAACAAGAACGATGGTTTTTTATGAAGCACCTCACAAACTTATTAAGACTTTGGAGGATTTACGCGAAACTTTCGGCCCAACGAGAAAGATAGTTTTAGGTCGGGAATTAACCAAGCTTTACGAAGAAATTTGGCGAGGAACTATCGCCGAGGCGATTAATTTATATCAGGAGAATAAAACTCCTAAAGGGGAATTTACAATCGTAGTTATGGGCAAAGATAAAACCGATAATATCCAATTATCCGAGGAGGAATTAAAACGGGAATTAAAACAAATTATAGAACGGGGAGTTAGTCGATCGCAAGCCAGCAGACAATTAGCACAGGTTACTAATTTATCCCGCAGTCGTTTATACAAATTAGCCCTAGAAATTTGATGATTATTAACTTTTATTCCCACCGCTAATCCTCGATTACTTAGCCGATTGAAGTAACAAAATTCCCCCGGCAGTTAATCCTAAAATGTTGGGCAACCAAGCGGCCATCAAGGGGGTTAAAACTCCGCCAATGCCTAAGGAACTGGTGACAAAAGATAGGAGATAATAGGAGAAAATTAGGACAATACAAATACCGAAACTGGTGGCTTTATTAGAATTTTGGGGACGCAATCCCAAGGCTGCCCCAATCATCCCAAAAACTAAACAAACAAAGGGTAAAGATATTTTCTGCTCGATTTGAACCTGCAATTTTCTAATTTTGGTGGGATTGCCGCTTAATTGCAGTATTTCTAGGTATTCCCGCGCTTGTCTAAGGGTCATTTCTGAACCATCTCGCGCCCGAAAAGCTAAATCTAAAGGGGTACGCGGTAGGGCTAATTGTTGATGTTGAAAGCGGACAATATTACGATAGGAACCCTTAGGATCAATTAGATAAATTGTACCGTTATAAAAATCCCAGATATTTTTTTCAATATTCCAAGAAGCTGATTCTGAGGTAATAATTTGATTAACTTCCGGTTGGGTGCGATCGAGAATGGTTAAACCTAACATTTCTTGACCGTTAAATCTTTCGGCATAAAATAACCTTCTTAATACCGTTTGCGCTTCCCCTCCATTCGCTGGCCGCACTTTGCCGTATTCAGGATAAATAATATTATCTTCAATAAAAGATTTGCGATTTGGTCGTAGGGCTTTGGTCATGGTAGCATTAGCTTCATAACTGGCAGCTGGAGCCACATAATCGTTAAAAACGTAGGTTAATCCCGTCACTATTAAACTTAGCACAATGGCGGGAATTATTAGGCGATAAACACTAATTCCAATACTTTTAAAAGCAATTAATTCGCTATCACTGGCTAAACGACTGTAGGCCATTAAAGCCGCTAAAAGTATCGACATGGGAAAGGCTAAAACGATAAACTCTGGCATTTTTAATAAGAGAATTTTTAAGGCCAAAGTAAAAGGTAAACCCGATTCAGTAATCCGTCGCACTAAATCAAATAAAGTACCGATCGCCACTCCCAAAGAAGTGAATAAACCCATACCAAATAAAAAGGGCAATAATAACTCGACAAAAATATAGCGGTCTAAGATGCTAAATCCGGGTATTCTACTTAAATTTCCTTGCCAATTGCCAACTTTCATGATATAATGCAGCGATTTTTATTAATAACAATTATCTGAAAAAATTATCACCCAAATAATACTGACGCACCAGAGGATTATTATAAAGTTCTTCGCCACTTCCCGCCGCTAAAATCTGCCCTTCGCGCATAATATAAGCCCGATTAGTGATAGCCAAAGTTTCTCGCACATTGTGATCAGTAATTAAAATTCCCATCTGACGATCCCTTAAACCAGCAATCATCGCTTGAATCTCGGACACGGCGATCGGATCCACCCCCGCGAAAGGTTCATCTAATAATAAAAATCTCGGTCCGTTGACTCCCACCGCTAAAGCGCGAGCTAATTCCGTCCTCCTTCTTTCTCCTCCGGAAACGTAGGCTCCTTTAGTGCGAACAATCTTATCGAGGCGAAATTCTTTTAATAAATCATAGAGACGATTTGCCCGTTGGGAAAAGGGAACTCCCGACTGTTCTAGGGCTAACTGAATATTTTCTGATACAGTTAAATAACGAAAAATACTGGCCTGCTGCGTCAGATAGCCAATACCCAGACGCGCCCTTTGATTAAGGGGTAATTTGGTAATTTCTTTTTGATCGAGCCAAACGCGCCCCAGATTCGGTTTAATTAATCCCGTGGCGATATAAAAAGTTGTGGTTTTTCCCGCACCATTTGGTCCTAATAACCCGACAATTTCCCCCGGGGCAACAGTAATACTCACCCGGTTAACCACGAGCCTTTTACCGTAGGATTTATGGATATTTTCTAATACTAAAGTCATCTTTATCCGGTGTTGGGAATTATGAATTATGAATTATGAATTATGAATTAGGAAGTGGGGGAATTATGAATTATGAAGTGGGAAATGGGGAAGTGGGGACGTGGGGAAGCTGTCTCATCACCCTATCACCCCAAAACCCTATCACCCTATCTCCTCCTGAATTCTGATTCCTGACTCCTAATCACTGCGGGTTAATAATTGGAGCAGCGGGGAGGGAAGGGGAAGGTATGGGTGCGGGTGTCGGAGAAGCAGCCGGTTGGGGGGAAGTTTCGTTATCTTTGACTAAATAAATTGACTCCACCTGCTGACTGGTTTGGGGAGTAGCGATAAATCTGCCCTCATCGACAAGATAAGTCATCGTTTCGGCGCGGATACTGTTGCCTTCCTGCAAAACGTAAACGTTACCCGTCATCACTAAACGACGTTCGCGGCTAAAATACTGAGCTTGAGCGGAAGTGGCCTGCATTTTGCGAGCAGGATAGAACACTTGTACGTTACCACGAGCAGTAATTACCCCGGTTTTTGAGTTCGCCTCCTGAATATCCGATCGCACTGTCATGGCATTACCCGGTACAATATTCTGCTGTGCTTTGACTAGGGGAGAAGTACCTAATCCCATGATTAAGCTAGTAGAAACGAGGGAAACTAGCCATCCTCTGATTTTTGCGTATCTTGCTCTCATAGAAATGTCACCTATAGACGTTTGTACTTACTAACTAATCTAGCTTTTTAGAGAACGGGATGACTTTTGAGGATTTTCGGCAGAGAACAGATAGATCGATCGAGGTGGGCATGAGGATGTTCCTGATTGCTTTTCATCGCTTCTAGCACTGCCGGTAAAGCTTGGGGATCGAGATTCTGTAAAAAGTTTAATAGATCCAAACTCTCCCCCACCAAGTGCGTCACGTTGATCCCCTCGTAATCGGGTTGATAGTGTTGCAAACGTCTAACCCCTTCTCCCAAAAGGATTACCGCTCCGCGCCAGTTATTATTTTCTAGATGGTAACAAGCGACAGCAATCTGCAAAATGCCTTGATAAAAGGTTTTTTCAGGCTCTGCGGACTCCATCCACAAAGCCTCTAGGGTATCATGACAAGCATAGAATTGCTGGCGATTAAATTCGTCGATTCCTTGCCCAAAAGCGCTGGCTGTCATTACCCTATACTAATGCCCCTTCATCGATTCGCGGACTTCTTGGATATAGTCGAGGGAAATTACCTGTTCTTCCCCAGCAAACTCGTTATCGGGGGTAATAAACAGCATACAGTGACATTCTTTCCGTTCCCGCATCGGCACACAGGGACAATTCCAGAAAGTATTTTTTACCTCCGCTTCTTTGTCTTCGTAGTGACGACAGGGACATAAAGGAGCGCCTAATTCGTCCTTATGACGCGCTAATCCCTCAATTACTACCGCTGTCACCGAGAGATCGCTACAGAAATAAGTATTTGTACCTTTAGCGTACTGTTCGGCAAACTTCTTCATCGCCTCAAGACTCTTATCCGTGTCCGTGATCTGGCTCATAGTTATCTGATCCCCTTAGCTTTCTACAAAAAAACTCTTTACTATCCTATCTCGATCCGCTTCCCCTTGGCTGAGGGGAATTTTTAGAATCTCTTTTGATTTTGCGACCGATCCCCTTGTTAATCTAATACGATAAAAAGACTCTCTTTGGCCAAAAGCTCGACTTTTTGGCCAGCAGATCGGAATTATAGGGGCAAAGTTCCTCAAAACCTGTCCTTGATTCCTGCAATCCCTGTCCCCTATCACTACCAGAACATGATTTTATCTTTCTTGGAGACAAATAAAATTTCTGACGATAACACACCTTGGTGGCTGAAAATTACCTCCCTTTATCCCCACTGTATCTACTATTTTGGTCCCTTTGCTTCTTTTGAGGAAGCACAACAGCATCAGGGGGGTTATCTACAGGATATAGAGTCCGAAGGAGCGCAAGGGATTAGTCTTTCGATCGAGCGGAGTAATCCCCATTATTTGACCGTTTTTGACGATGAAAATCAGCATCTAGCTAAAACTTTTGCTTCCCATGCTCGAACCTTTTCTCGCTTTATTTCTTAAGTCTCCCTGTCCTCTTTGTCAACGGCAGAGCGATCGAGAGCTTTGCCGTGATTGTGAGGGACAATTACAGGCCTATCGTCAGAATAACCCGCTTTTTCTCTGGCGTGGTTCTATTCCCCTGTTTATCTGGGGACGCTATGAAGGTAAATTAAAACAGGCGATCGCTAAAATGAAATATGATCGCCATCCCGCTCTCGGCTCTTTGCTAGGCA
>NZ_JASJFG010000527.1:0-5493 GCF_030065375.1 Microcystis sp. M49636_WE2
AAGGGTAAAGTGGCTAAACAATCGGCTAACCAACGATGATTTTCTGGTTCACCATCTTGGGTTAAATCGCCAGCAATCAGCAGAAAATCGAGGTTAAGGGTGATGAGATGGTCTAAAACAATTTTTAAAGCGGGAATACTCACTTCCACCAGATGAAAGCGATTAGAATGGTTTAAAATGGTTGTGGGTAAAGCGATATGAGGATCGCTGAGAATGGCGAAACGGAAATTCATCGCATTGAATTGGGCTAAATATCGGTAAACTAGATCGATCGAGGAGAAATGAGGAGAAAATATCTTTGGCTAAAGTTCGCGTTCGTCAGCACGTCAATCCCTTAAGTCATAAATATCGCCATCCGATCGCTCCCCCCGATTGGAATCAAGTTTATCAGGATATGACGCAACCTCTCCATCTTGACATTGGTTGTGCGCGGGGTAAATTTTTGTTACAAATGGCCCAAGTAGAGCCAGAAATTAATTTTTTGGGGATTGAAATTCGTCAACCTTTGGTAATTGAAGCCAATCAGGAACGGGAAAGGTTAGGATTAAGTAATCTCGCTTTTGTTTTTGGCAATATGAATGTTGCCCCAGAAATTTTACTGCAATCTTTGCCCGCAGATAAGTTATTTTGGGTGTCGATTCAATTTCCCGATCCTTGGTTTAAACAGCGTCACAGTAAGCGTCGGGTTGTGCAGCCAGAATTAGTAATAGCTTTGGCTAAGTATATGGTAGCTGGGGGCTGGGTTTTTTTACAGTCGGATGTGGAATCGATCGCCCTGGAAATGACGGAGAGATTTCAAGCACATCCCCATTTTGTTCGGCAACATCAAACCCCCTGGTTAGCGGAAAATATTTTCCCCGTACCGACGGAGAGGGAAAAGTCCACTTATAATAAGGGTCAACCAGTTTATCGCTCGCTTTTTCGAGTTCGGTAGCTTCAGTTAAAATATCTTGGCACTGTCTCAAATCATGGTTATAAATCTCGACTCACCCCTAATACTTGAGGACAATAATCGCCCCCCTGTCTCTCAATTGCTGGAATTTCTCTTAAGCAAAGAAAAAAACAATAAAAAAACTAAAGAAAATCTTACTTTTGAGGCTTTAGTCGGTACTTGGCGATTATACTTTATCACGGGAACTCAAAAAGCGAAAAAGAGAGCGGGGATTGTTTTGGGTAAGGGTCGCTATCTACCATCCTGGTTAAAAATTACCATCTCTTACCAAAGAAATGAGAGTTTAGAACTGGGAGAATTTATCTCTGGAAGCGTCAGCAATCAGATAGTTTTAGGGGCAGTAAAACTATCCGTAAGCGGTCCGGTTAAGTTTTTTCCTAAAACCCGTCTTCTCGCCTTTGATTTCACCAGGCTCAACCTAACCCTATTTAATCGCTCTCTCTATTCTGGTTTTATTAGAAATGGCCAGGTAAGTGAAGCGAATTTTTATCAGGAAAGTATCAAAAAACAGGCATTTTTTGCCTATTTTCTGATCACAGAAACAATGATAGCAGCCCGGGGACGAGGGGGAGGATTAGCCCTTTGGGTAAAAGAGATAAGTGAGACAAAACTAGCTGAAAAATAATTTATTAGAGGAGAAATAGATGGGATATTCTATCGATGTAGATGGGACAAATTTTGACAGTGAAGTGATCGAGAAGTCCTATCTAAATACAGTGATTTTAGACTTTTATGCCCTGTGGTGTGGACCCTGTAAATTGGTAAAACCGATGCTGGAAAAACTGGCAAGTGAATATAATTTTATCCTGGCAAAAATAGATATAGATAAAAGTCCCGAATTAGCCGAACAATACGATGTAGAAGGAGTTCCAGATGTGCGAATTGTCAGCAAGGGAGAAGTGTTACCCTGTTTTGTCGGTGCTTTGCCAGAAGAACAAATTAGAGACTTATTTTCCCGTCTCGATTTACAATCGGAATTAGAAGCAGGATTAGCAGAAATACAAGAAGCGATTGCCCTCGATAATTTGCCCGCAGCTAAACAATTATTTGATCGTCTTTTCCCTAAATATCCCAACGAACCGCGATTAATTATTATGGCGGTCAAATTTCTCATGCGTCTAGAAAAATGGTCAGATGCCTACAGATTAATTAGTGCTATTAAAGAAGAAAATCCCCCGATCAAAGGTTGGAAAACTCTCCTAGAATTTCAACAGTTAAAACTAGAAAATAATCCCCTCGATTCGATATTTTTTACTGGGATTAATTCCGCCTTAAAAGAAGATTATGCCGCCGCTTTAGATAAACTGATCAGCGTGGTGGGAGAAAGTAGAAAATATCGTCAGGATGGGGCAAGAAAAGCCATGTTAGCCATATTTCAGATTTTGGGGGTTAGTCATACCCTCACCCAAGAATACCAAGCAAAGTTAACATTTCTGCTCTACTAAGTAGGGTTTACTAAAAAAGTTTGTTGGTGGGGTTAGGAATCGGTCAGAACTAAAGCAATTCCCCAGTAATTTCAACAAATCTATTCCTCGAATTTCTGTTGATAATTGCCAGGGAATTGCTAGGGACAAGATGCAGTTTATTTGTGGCGAATCATTTCATAGAGGGCAACGTATTCTTCCCCGGGACCATTCCAAGAGTAATCGCATTCCATACCTTGAATCGCTAATTTTTGGAATTCTTCCGGCTGAGTGTACCACAATTCCAATGCCCGGGACATGGCTGATTCTAGGGCATTATTATCGGGATCAAAAAAGACAAAACCATTGCGTTCTTCCGGTTGGTGATAGGTATCATAATCGCGATCAAAAACCGTATTAACTAAACCACCAACTCCCCGGACGATGGGAACGGTTCCGTATTTTAAGCTGATTACTTGTGTCAGTCCGCAGGGTTCAAAATTACTGGGAACCACAATCATATCGGCCCCCGCATAAATCAGGTGAGATAATTCCTCATTAAAGCCCAATTCAATATGGACATCAGGGTTATTATTTAGGTGATTTTTCTCATGCCAGAACCAGTTATTAATTAACGATTCGGTGGCGGAACCTAAGAGGACAAATTGCGCCCCGCGAGCTAAGGCATAATACATGGCATGGTGAACTAAATGTACGCCTTTTTGGTCATCTAAACGACCGACATAACAAATTAAGGGCTTTTCTGGTTCATCTCTTAACCAGAGTCTTTCTCGCAGTGCCTTCTTATTGCGTGCCTTCTCGGAGAAGCTATCAATACCGTAGGGTGCAGCAATAAATTTATCCACTTCCGGGTTCCAGATATTGTAATCTAAACCGTTGAGAATGCCAGTAAATTTGTGTTGATGTAGGTGAATTGTATGACCTAAACCGTAACTAACATCGGTGTGGTGTGCTTCCCAAGCATGGTGGGGTGAGACGGTGTTGAAATAGTTGGAAAAGACGATACCACCTTTCATAAAATTAATCACAAAAGGATTGAAGTTATCGCGCATTCGGGCATAGCTAAAGTAGTAAGTATCGTTATTTAATCCTGTTGCCCTGAGAATTTCCGCACCAGCAAATCCTTGATGTTTAAAGTTATGGATGGTGTAGAGAACGCGCTGATTGCCCATACCATGATATTTATAAATTTCAAAAAGTAAGGGCGGAATTAAACCGGTTTGCCAGTCGTGACAATGAATTATATCGGGACGTTTATTACTTCTGAGCAAAAATTCTAAAGCGGCTTTAGAGAAGAAGGCAAAACGCATATTATCGTCTTTACAGCCGTAGTAAGTGCCGCGATTAAAGAAATTATCCCCCGAATTGGGTTGAATAAAGAAACACAAGCGCCCGTGTACCCAACCACAAAAAACGTTACAGTGAATTGCCCCATCGTACCAAGGCACCCACAGATCGCGATAAGCCTCGTGTAAGCCCCAAATTTGGTCGTAGCGCATACAATCATACATGGGTAGGATTAGCTCCACGCAATGACCGCGAATTTCCAATTCTCGACTCAATCCATATACCACATCCCCCAATCCCCCAGCTTTAATCACCGGGGCGCACTCAGAGGCAACCTGAACTATATACATATATCAATAACTCCCTCGATTAATCTACAGGTCAGCTAGAAGCAATTTTTACAAAAGTATACAAGCTTCTGTGATTAAATTGGTCGGTCGATCGAATTAGTTGCGGGTTGGGGAAGTGGGAATTATGAATTATGAATTATGAATTATGAATTGGGGAGTGGGGAATTTAGCTGAAATTTCCCTAAATCCCTATCTCCCTATCTCCCTATCTCCTAAAGATTAACAGCGTTTTAACTGTCCTAGGAGCAAAATCACCTCATCGATGCCGTTTCTGAGAGTAGTGGCGGGTTGATCGCTGTTATTGACGGTTATGCTAAAGATTAGGGGTTGATTGTCGGCGGTTTCTAGATAACCGGCGAGGGCGACAACTCCGGTTAATGTCCCAGTTTTTGCCTGTAATCGTCCTTCTAGGGGAGTCTGGCGAAATCTATTGGTTAAAGTGCCATCAATGCCGCCAATAGCTAAAGAACGGCGATAATCAGGGTTTTCTGCCATTAGTTGTAAAATTTGCCCTAAAGTATTGGGTTTAATCAGGTTTTGTCGTGATAGCCCCGAACCATCGCCGATTTTATAACTATCGCTGTTAATTCCCAGTTTTGTTAAAGTTTCTTGTAATCCCGAGACACCGCCGAGCATTTGTAGTAGGGTTTCCGCTAGTAAATTATCGCTATTTTTATTGACTTTTTCCACCAAATATGCTAGAGGTTCTGATTCTAAATTGGTGATCTCATGGCCGAGAATCTGTGAACTAATTTCTGCGTTTTTAACGGTAATTCCCGCTTTTTCAAGGATATTACGCCAGCGAGCCAGGAAATATTCCGAGGGTTGGGGAATAGCTAAATTAAAATCATCTTGACTATCAATAGCCAGAGAACCAGTGATAATTAGGCGATTATTGGCTAAATTGCCCTTAATTGCCAGAGTATTCGGGCTTCCTTGCCCTGCGGTGCTGGTTTGATTCTCAATTAGCCATTGTTTAGCGGCAATGGGATCAGACCATTGTAAATCTAAGCTTTGCCCCAATTGTCGCGGTAAAAGCTTTAAAGTGACGGAATTTTCGTTTAAAACCAAGCTAGAAGCGGGTACAGCATAGTCAAAAAAGACATCTTCCCATTCCCAGGTTTTTTGACTATCGGAGACGACAAAAGGACTAGCAACGACAATTAAGCGAGAAATTGAGTTAATTCCCCTTGCTTTTAACTTTTCTGCTAATTTTTCTAGCTTTTCTGTGGTTATGGTTGCATCTCCCCTCCCGACTAAGGTTAAAGTCTCTACATCGGGGGGGTTGCCTTGGGCTAAAATGGGAGTTTTCAGACGATAATCGCGGTTAAATTTGCTAAAAGCGGCGGCAGTGGTTAATAATTTCGCAGTAGAAGCGGGAGTAAAAAAGTTATTTTCGTGGAGACTATAGAGATTTTCCTGAGAATTAAGGGATTTTACGAAAATTCCCCAATAAGCGCCTTGATAATCGGGTCGGGCC
>NZ_JASJFG010000741.1:0-1913 GCF_030065375.1 Microcystis sp. M49636_WE2
GAACTGCAAAACTGATCCCCAAATCTGAAATAATCTTTGTCAAAGTAATTGCCGCAAGTAGCGATACCCTGATTTAATCTTTATTGTACGGTAAGCAATCTAGGAGGTTATGGGCTGTGCCAAAAAAAACAGTAGCGAATTTGACAGAAGCCGATTTAGCGGGCAAACGGGTTTTAGTCCGGGTCGATTTTAACGTTCCCATGGACAAAGCCACCGGGGCAATCAGCGATGATACCCGCATTCGGGCGGCACTACCAACTATTGAGGATTTAATTAAAAAAGGGGCTAAGGTTATTTTATGCAGCCACATGGGTCGTCCCGACGGTCAAGTTAAAGAAAATTTGCGTCTGACTCCTGTGGCTAAACGTCTCTCGGAATTACTGGGCCAAGAAGTAGTCATGTGTCCCGATTCTATTGGTGAGGGAGTCACGGCAGCGATTAGCCAAATGTCTAACGGTCAAGTGGCCCTTTTAGAAAATCTGCGTTTCCACGGTGAAGAGGAGGCAAATGATCCCGATTTTGCCAAAAAATTAGCCGCTAATGCCGATTTATACGTTAATGATGCTTTTGGTACCGCCCACCGCGCCCACGCTTCCACGGAAGGCGTTACCCACTATCTCAGCCCCTCGGTGGCGGGTTATTTGATTGAAAAAGAGTTAAACTACCTACAAGCAGCTATTGAAACTCCCCAACGTCCCCTAGCGGCGATTATCGGCGGTTCTAAGGTTTCTAGTAAAATTGGCGTGATCGAAACTCTATTAGAAAAGTGCGATAAACTGCTCATCGGTGGCGGTATGATCTTTACTTTCTACAAGGCCCGCGGTTTAAGTGTTGGTAAGTCTTTGGTGGAAGAGGACAAACTGGAATTAGCCAAATCCCTGGAAGCGAAAGCTAAAGAAAAAGGAGTGGAATTCCTCCTTCCTACCGATGTGGTGTTAGCGGATAAATTCGATAAAGATGCCGAGTCCCAAATCGTCAAGGTCGAAAATATTCCCGATGGTTGGATGGGATTGGATATTGGACCTGAATCAGTTAAAGTTTTCCAAAAAGCTTTATCTAACTGTAAATCTGTCCTCTGGAATGGCCCCATGGGGGTGTTCGAGTTCGATAAATTTGCGGCGGGTACAGATGCGATCGCTCACACTTTAGCCGATTTAACCGCTACTGGTACAACTACTATTATCGGTGGTGGTGACTCGGTAGCGGCGGTGGAAAAAGTGGGAGTGGCGGAAAAAATGAGCCATATTTCCACCGGTGGTGGCGCTAGTTTGGAATTACTCGAAGGGAAGGTTTTACCCGGTATTGCCGCTCTCGATGAGGCCTAATTATCTCTAATATCTAAGGTTTAAACAAGGTGGGTCCTGGCCCGCCTTTTTTTATGAATTATGAATTATGAATTATAATACTAAATCTGTTTATTAAAGACTGATTATCTATAGCCCCTATTGCCTATTGCCTATTGCCTATCCTGATATGTAGCCTATACTCAACGGATTTAGTATCATTAGGATACTTCAATCGCGGTAAAATCCACCCGCTGATATAAATCTGTCAGGGATATTTGAAAATCTAGAGAAAACAGAGTTAAAATCGCTTCTTGATCGTGATAATCCCGGAATGCCCAATGATCGCCTCTTTTATGAAACTGTTCTATATAATAACCATATTGATCAATTAAAATATATTCTTCAAAACTATCAAGAGAACGGTAAAATTTAAACTTATCACCCCGATTATAGTCTTGAGTAGATTTTGATAAAACCTCGATAATCACCTGTGGATTGGTAATCGTATCGGTGCGTCCTCTTTCAAGAATTGGTTCTCCCTTAACGATCATAATATCGGGATAGGTGTACATATTATAGGCGGGTATGGCCAAGCGTAGATCGTTGATAAATATATCATAGGCTTGA
>NZ_JASJFG010001107.1:0-1209 GCF_030065375.1 Microcystis sp. M49636_WE2
ATGTGGAGCGATCGAACTCGTACTATCTGGGGTCGTCGCTTACCATGGATGTTATTGGGGTCGATTCCCTTCGGAATTAGCTATTTTTTACTGTGGTTAATCCCGACTAATAACCAATTATGGTTATTTTTATATTATATTTTTATCGGCATTATTTTTAATTTAACCTACACGGTAGTCAATCTTCCCTACCAGGCTCTCACCCCTGAATTAACTCATGATTATAATGAGAGAACCCGCTTAAATAGTTTTCGTTTTGCCTTTTCGATCGGGGGTAGCATTCTCTCATTAATTCTCTATATTCTCGTCTCATCCTCCTATGCCAACGATCTCCATAAAGCTTTTTTATTGTTAGGTGTAGTTTGTGCTTTAATGTCGATTATAGCAGTTATTTGGTGCGCTTTAGTTTTACAAGAACGAGGAGCAAAAGCGATTCTTAATCCCGCTCGGAAAAAAGTTTTGGCAATTGCTTTTATAGTTATCGGTGCGCTTTCCTTTGTCTATGGAGTAGGAAAAATTGGGGTTAATCCCAGAGATTTTATCGCTATTTCTACAATTTTATTAGGAATAGAAGGGATAGTTTCTGGGTTAAATATTTACTATGGTAAAACTGAAAATCATCTCAGGGATGGTGCGGCAATTAAACAGAGAGAAGCAGATAATAATACCGAAACTATTCCCCTGAAAGAACAATTAAAAATAGTTTTTGGTAATCGTCCCTTTTTATACGTTATTGGCATCTATCTTTGTGCTTGGTTGGGAGTACAATTAACCGCCTCGATTTTGGTTTACTACGTTGTCAGCTACATGAGACTATCGGAAGCAGAATCGGGTTTAGTCGCTTTAGCAGTACAGGGAACAGCTTTAGTGATGTTATTTTTCTGGCAAGCAGTTAGTCAGAAATTAGACAAAAAGATAGTCTATTTTTTAGGGATGACATTCTGGATTATTGCCCAAATCGGTTTATTTTTGCTCCAACCAGGAGAAATAACTTTAATGTATACTTTGGCAGTTTTGGCAGGATTTGGCGTATCTGTGGCCTATTTAATTCCTTGGTCAATGGTTCCTGATGTGATTGAATTAGACGAATTAGAAACAGGAAAACGTCGAGAAGGTATTTTTTATGCTTTCATGGTACTTTTGCAAAAAATTGGTTTAGCTTTGGGGTTATTTCTTGTCGGTATTGCTCTAGAAACATCGGGTTTTAAA
>NZ_JASJFG010000797.1:0-3479 GCF_030065375.1 Microcystis sp. M49636_WE2
AGCGTAGGGTTGATTCATGAATCAACCCTACCTTATCAAGGGGGGGCAGGGGGGATCGAACCTAAAATCCATTTTTAATTTAATTATAACCAGCTACTTATAAACCGCTTGGCAACATCAAAAAGACTCTTTTTGGTTTGTGTAGTCGGACAACTGATAGAAGAAAAACCGATAAAAGGCTTTAAATTTTCCTTAAGCTTTGTTGAGGTGGCCAAAAGAGGGGGTTAGAGTAAAAAGTGATGGAATTTTGGGCATATTCTCCTATGACGCTGACTGAATTTGGATTATTAGCGGGTTTACTTGTCCCCGGTATCCTGCTCTCGATTTTGGTGATGGTGAGTTTTGCCAAAGGGGGTTAAAAAGTGATAGGGACACCGATGAAAGTGTCTCTATCGAGATTAATCTATTTTGGGTTTTTTGCCCAATTTAATTGATTCTGTAGCTAACAAAATTGATTCTAAATGATGGCGCTTCTCCACTTGACCGAGGAAATAACCTGTCATCATCGCTGAAGCGAGAAGATTAGCCAAATTCTCGCGGTCGGTGGTAATTTGTACCGCAAAATCCTCTGAGGGTAACATTCCCACCAATCCCTTGACGTTTTGCGAGATAATATCTTTAATTTCGCTACTGACCGATTGGGCTATTCTCTCAAGGGTTTCAGGATGCTGCTGCTGGAGATACTGCATCAGACAGTTATCATTTTGTTCTTCGGTTTCCCAGGGAAAAAAATCAGGATTAAAAGTCATCAGAACTCCCACGCTGTAGTGGTTATTGGATTTAGGTTAACAAATCGCTCTTCTTGATTGCCCGAAGTCCCCCCTATCTTCTTCAAGTTTAGCTCAGTGATCAGAAATATTTACCCATAATACACCCTCTCTCTCCTTATTCCTGATCGGTAGATTCCAGAATACCCTGTTCCCTAAGATTGTCAACCTCGAAATATTGATGAAATTTATCGGTTACTTCTAACCAGTAGGATCTACCTTCATTTTGCTTGCGTTTTCTCACAAATCCTCGTTCTACCAAGTCCTGAACCTGTTGATAGGCCGTACTGCCGCGTAAATTGATTAAATCCGCTTGCAAAATCGGTCCCTTGAGCGCAATCGCTGCTAAAGTGCGGAGAGTTCCTGTACCTAATTCGGCCGGGATCAGGTCTTCGATCAAATTCTGATAAGCTGACCGCAATTGTAAACTATAACCGAGGGGGGTTTCCACCACTTCCAAGGCACTATCCCGGTGAGCATAATCGGACATTAACTCGATCATGGCATCTTCCACCGTCAAGCGATCGCTGTTGGTCAACGTCACCATCTCGGTTAAGGGGACAGGCTGCCCTTTTAGGTAAAGTATCGCTTCTAGACGGGTAGCTAGTCTGATCTCCTGGTGTGCTTCCGCGCTCAATCTCGACTACCTAAGTTTAGACAATGATTTAATATTCTACTAGAAGACGAACGAGAAAATTATGGAAACTTTTTGGAGTCAGGTTTTAGACTTTTGTTATCAGGCTACCGAGCAGGTGGGCGATCGCCTAGTAGCTGATTTTGGCAAATTACAGGCCACCAATAAAGCAGACGGGACTTTAGTGACGGCTGCCGACCGTTGGTCCGATGGCGAATTGCGATCATTAATTGCCCGCACTTTCCAGGATCATGGAGTCTTAACCGAGGAAACTACCCATATTTTCCCGGATCAAGAATGGTCTTGGGTAGTGGATCCAATCGACGGCACGACTAATTTTACTCGCGGTATTCCCATCTGGGGCATTTCCCTAGGACTTCTCTACCGGGGGACTCCCGTGTTCGGATTTGTTTATCTCCCCTGCCTGAAACAGTCCTATTATGGTTATTGGTACGGTGAGACGGGTTTAACCGGTCCGCTAGGGGCCTACTGCAACGGTCAACCGATTCACACCAGCGACGATTTTCCCAGCAAAAATCATCTGTTTAATCTCTGCGCTCGTAGTACGGGTGTATTTAAAAACCCCTTTCCCTGCAAAGTGCGGATGATAGGAGTGGCTAGTTATAATCTGCTTTTGGTTGCCGATGGCACTGTCTTGGGAGGAGTGGAAGCAACCCCGAAAGTCTGGGATATTGCTGCGGTTTGGGCAATTCTACAGGCCGCTGGCGGAGTATTTATCTCTTTAGGAGAAAAGATTTTTCCCTTGCAGGTGGGGGAAAATTATAGTGATCGATCCTATCCCTGTTTAGCCGTAGCTCGATCGAATTTAGCGCCGGTTTTCTTGCCTTTAGTCGGTTTTCTCAAGGATGTTGCTTGAATGGAGAATTGCTCAGGTTAGAATAGCTGCATTTATTGGTTTTATCTCTATTTAGGGCTGGCTGAATAAATCTAAAAACCTTGTTGGATAATATCTTTAAGCTTGTTTGAAATCAAAAACTGCCAGCCCTTGGAGTGATCAGGGGGGAAATTTAGGCACTTTTTGCCTGAAAATTAGGTAATTGACCCCCTGAAAATCGGTAAAACCCTACACTCCACACCCTACACCCCACACCCTGCCCCCACGAATTTATTTCATGAGTTTTGATACTTCCTCTCTCAGCGAACGCAACGATAAAGCCGAAGTCTATCAGCCGGTAATTATTCGCCTCGAAAATGTGTCTAAAATCTACGGCAGTGGCGAAACCATAGTTAAAGCCCTCAATAACATCAATTTAAGCCTAAAAAAAGGGGAATATTGCGCTATTATGGGGGCTTCAGGTTCGGGAAAATCCACGGTCATGAATATTATCGGCTGTCTTGATCGTCCCACCTTGGGGTCCTATTATCTAGAAAATCTCGACGTTTCCACGCTGCCGGATGGGGATTTAGCCCAGATTCGCAATCGTAAAATCGGCTTTGTTTTCCAGCAATTCCATCTTTTACCCCAGATGAGTGCGCTGGAAAATGTCATGTTACCGATGATTTATGGTGGGGTTCCTCCCCAAGAAAGAAAGGAAAGAGCGATCGCTGCTTTAACGAGGGTAAAATTGGATAATCGACTGCACAATAAACCCAATCAATTATCGGGGGGACAACAGCAGCGCGTTGCTATTGCTAGGGCAATTGTCAATCAACCCATATTATTACTTGCTGATGAACCGACGGGGGCGCTAGACTCGAAAACTACCCAAGAGGTGATGGCTATTTTCTCGGAATTGAATAACAGTGGCATTACTATCGTCATGGTAACTCACGAGGCTGATGTGGCGCGTCACTCTCAGCGCATTATCTGGTTTAAGGATGGTGAAGTGGTTTATCCTAATCTCGCACCGACGGATTTACACGAGGTGATTGGGTAGGGTAGGGATTTTTCAGTTATCAGTGAAAAGAAAAGGCTCTCCCAGCTTTGGTGGGTAAAATGTATTCTAAGATACATTTCTCCTAGCGAGGGGGTGGAACGAACCACAAAGACACAAAGGACACAAAGATCGATCGATCCTATGTCAATTAAACTTATCACACAGAACCTAGAAGAGCCA
>NZ_JASJFG010000701.1:0-1664 GCF_030065375.1 Microcystis sp. M49636_WE2
CTGGATCATATCACCGACAGTGTATTGGTCTTCAAAGATAATTAGAAAACCGTTAATCCAATCTTTTAAAAGATCCTGAAAGGCAAAGGTGAGCAATGCTCCCACTAAACCGGCTCCCGTGAGTAAAAAGGCGAAAGAAAGACCCATCCAGGCCAAAAAACCAAAAATTCCCAGAAAAATAGCGATAAATGTGATAATTTCTCGCCAAACCTCCAATAAAGTGGGAGCGCGCAGAATCCTCCTTTCCAAATTTTCGGAAAACACCGCTCCTTCCTCTACCCACTCGCGTAGCCGAAAATTAACGTAGAGATTAACCATATTGCTCACTGATGTCATCAGCAACCAGATGATAAAAATCTGTAAAGGAATACGGATTATTCCGCGTCCTTCTAGCCTAGTTTCAGGAAATACATACAAAATCGCCGCTATTCCGCCAAACCAAAGCAGTATCAGTCCAATGAAAGCTAGTCTTTTCCAGAGAATATTTAGCGTTAGTTGTCGCTGAATATCAGCCTGTTGACGGAAATTAGAGGAATCTCCTAGAGCGGCTAAAATCGGCTCTTGGGAGCGATCTTTTCTGGGGGGGGAATTTATGGGTAAATTTTGATCGGATTGCCTTTTAGCTTGTTTTTTGAGGAGATTAAAGCGATTTCTTAGGTGTTTCTGCCACCAAATTGATACCCAGCTTAAGAAAGTTAGCCCCAAAATAATTATAGTGGCAGTCATTACCTGTTGCCGACGAGGGGCGGGCTGACGTTCTTGCCAAGCTTGGAGCAAAGCTGTTTGGATGATTTTAACCCATCTGTCCGCTAAATCGTCAACCGAAGAAGAATCGATCAGGGCATCAACTTCTGTTACTGTCAGAATTACCTGTTGCGGTAACTTCTGGTTATCCTTGGCCACAATCACGGTTAAATTATTGAGAGTCGCCGTACTTACTTGCAGGGTTGTCGGATCGAAACCCCGATTGATAATATTATTTAAGCCCCTCTCAATGCGCCTAGCCCGTCTTTCTACCGGGGAGAGTTCCCGGGACTCAGAAGCGGTAAAATCTTGGGAGGCAATCTGAAATAAGGCAAATCCATCTAGATGCACGGAAGCATATTCTATATCCCCGGCTACAAAAATCCTTGTACCCGTGGGAGATACAAATGGAACCAGAAAATTTTGGCCTAGGGATGGCTGGGGATTAAGAACAAAAATACTAACCAAGAGGCAACCCGCCAATCCTTGAATGACCAGATTGAAAATTTTTCCCCGTTGCCGTCGTCCCATTGCCCAAGTTTCCTTTTTGATTAACAATGATCTTGACTCGCTTTCTCAGCTTATGGCAGTTATCTTAATGGTGAGATCAAAAGTTTTCGTTTTGGGGAGTCGGTCGTGCCTCTCCCTTGTCCCCTCTCCCCAGTGATAACTGATAACTGGAATCCCCAACCCCCAACATTAGTTAACTTCTCATGTCCAATATACCCCCACAGTGGCGCGAGGAAATAACCTCTTTACCTCCTTGGTTACGGCGTTCACTCGGCAAATCTAGCGAAATTTCCACGGTTCAGCGCATTATCAAACAAAGGAACATTCATACTATCTGCGAGGAGGGTCGCTGTCCCAATCGCGGCGAATGTTATGCCCAAGGTACGGCGACTTTTTTGTTGATGGGTCCC
>NZ_JASJFG010000839.1:0-4493 GCF_030065375.1 Microcystis sp. M49636_WE2
GGTGTGCTGCCATAAAATATTGTTAACCTTTGAGGTTAACAATATTACAAGGGTCATCTACAATGGATATTGTATTTAAGGAAAAAAAATTTGAGAACGAATGCAATAGCCAAAGACTACTGAAAAAACAGTATGGAGAGAAGATGGCTAAGAAAATCAGGCAAAGACTCGACGACTTAAAAGCAGTTATTGTCCTGGAGGAAATGCGATCGCTGCCGGGACGTTGCCACGAATTGTTACATAACCGTGCTGGACAACTATCTCTAGATTTAGTTCATCCTCTCAGACTAATTTTTGAGCCGGCTAATATACCGATTCCTCAAAAAGCAGACGGGGGAATTGATTGGAAGAAAGTAACCGCAGTCGTAATTATTGGCATAGATGACACCCATGACTAATACTATTGAGAACAGATATGCACCGGATTTTATTTCTCCACCGGGAGAAACCCTTGCCGAAATCCTAGAAGAAAGAAATATGTCTCAATCGGAACTCGCCCAACGCATGGGCAGACCAAAAAAGACTATCAATGAGATAATAAAAGGTAAAGCGGAGATTACTATCGATACCGCCTTACAGATAGAGTTAGTGTTAGGAACTCCCGCCAGTTTCTGGATAGAGCGCGAAAGACTTTATCGGGAATATTTAGCGAGAAAAAATGAGAATCAAAGATTAAAAGGTTATTTAGGCTGGTTAAAACAAATTCCTTATCGGCAGATGACTGAATTAGGCTGGCTCAAGTTTGATGAGGATAAAATAGAGCAATTACGAGAGAGCTTGAATTTTTTTGCCGTTGTCTCCCCTGAGCAATGGGAGGAGATTTGGGGGATAAATTTATCGATTGATTTTAGAAAGTCTCAAGCATTTGATAGCGATCGAGGGGCAATAATAGCATGGTTACGTCAAGGAGAAATAGAAGCATCGAAAATTAATTGTGCTGATTACAACGAGTTGAAATTCAGAGATGCCTTGCGACAAATTCGTTCGTTAACTATTAAGTCTATCGAGGTATTTCAACCGCAAATGATCGAGCTTTGTGCGGCAGCGGGGGTTGCCTTAGCCTTTGTCCCTGAACTTCCGAAAACAAGGGTACACGGTGCTACCCGTTGGTTAGGTTCTCACAGAGCTTTAATTCAATTGAGCGATCGATACAAAACAAATGATCATTTTTGGTTTTCTTTTTTTCATGAAGCTGGTCATATTTTATTACATGGGAAACGAACTTTATTTTTAGAGGGGCAAGATAAAGATATTCGAGATAAAATTAAAGAAAAAGAGGCGGATGTTTTTGCGGCTAATTTCTTAATTGCTCCCAGAGATTGGCAGAGATTTATCGCCAATAATTCTCTGAATAGAAAAGCTATTAATCAATTTGCCGAACAACTAGGAATACACCCTGGTATTATTGTTGGTAGAATGCAACATGAGCAAATTACTTCTTATCAAAACTATAATGATCTTAAGGAGAAATATTGTCTAAATACGCAGAATTCCTTTTTGGTATTGACGAGCGACTCCCCAAAAGGAAAACTTCCTATCTCACCATTAAGAAAACTGCTGTAAGCGGAGATTACTAAGGATAAATTTGGCAATAATTGACAAATTTAGCATTAGAGACAGGAAATTGCGATAACATCAAAAAAAGTCAGGGAGAGGATAGTTATGCTCGATCTTGCGAAATTAGCGGCAAAAATGCCAGGGATTAGTCAACATTTTCAACAGGAAGTGGCAGCTAGTCGCGAGCGAGTGCAACGGGCTAAAATTCTTTTAGAACAGGCTCAACAGCAACAGGAAAAACTGCTAGAACTCTATCATAACTGGCACGATCGCCTAATTTTCTCTGTCGCGCTACCGATCGAACCTCTCGACACCCGCATTACTATCCTTCCCCCCCCCGAAAGTCATAGCGTTTTTGCCACGGATGGTTCCCAAATTGCCCCTTCTCACCACGAAATCGCCTACTGTTATCTAATTAACATCGGTAGGATCATGTTGCACTATGGTCAAAATTTACACCCTCTCCTCGATAGCATTCCCGAAGTCTATTACAAATCAGAAGACCTCTACATTTCTAAACAGTGGGGTATTCGCGTGGATGAGTGGATGAGTTATCGTCGGACGGTATTAGAAAGCCAAATGTTAGCGGAAATGGCTACTCGTTGGGTAAAACCCCCTGGGGCCCATTATGAACCAAATTTAGCCCTCGTGGATGGTTCTTTGATCTATTGGTTTATCGATAGTCTCCCCCCGGAAGCAAAAGATTTAATTTTGCCACCGATTTTTCAGTCTTGGGACGATTTAAAATCAGCTAGAATCCCGCTTATGGGTTATATTAGTGCTTCTCGTAGCACGGAAAGCTTAAATTTCCTGCGTTTACAATCTTGTCCCCATGATACTCCCAATTGCTTGATCAATTGCGGTGATTTAGACCCAGAAAAAACCCCTTGTCGCGTTGTCGATCCTCTCCGGGATGCCTCTCTCTGGGGTTATTTATTGGAACCGGGGCAAAGAAGTCCTTTTTGGCGCAGTTCTTTGAAAATCCTCGATCTTTATGGGGATGAACATCGCATTTACTTCTGTTATCTCCATGTGGGGACGGAAATCGCTAGGGTAGAGGTTCCTGCTTGGGTGGTGGAGGAGCGAGAATTACTCGATCGCTCTTTGAGTATTTTACTGGCCCAGGTGTTAAAAGGTTATGGTTATCCGATCGCCTTAGCGGAAGCGCACAATTTAGCGGTGATTAAAGGTGGCGATCGCCTGCGTTTTTTTGCCCTTTTGGAACAACAAATGATTAAAGTCGGTTTACAGGATGTGGGAACATCTTATAAGGAAGCGAGAAAACGCAGTAGTATCGCTTAATTGAGGAGGCAGCAGATGGGGAGTGGTCACTGATAACTGATAACTGCTAACTGATAACTGCTAACTGATAACTGGTCACTGATAACTGATAAGTAGGTGGGAATTACCCACCTTAAACTTGATTTTTGCTGAATTTTTCTAGCGACCGCTTCGATCTTGATCCAAGACGCTGACGGGGAAATTATTATAACCAAGGTGATGTTTGCTAGTTTTTTGAATTTCTTCTTTAATTTGATCTAGATCAACATAGCGATCGGCTACATTAATTAAACTATCACTGGTCATCGATCGCAAACTAACCACTTCCACTCGCGCACCACGGTAACTGACGGAATCGGCAGCATAGGCTAAATCCCCATCACCACTGACAATTACTGCGGTATCATAGGAACCCACTAGCGCCATTAAATCCACGGCAATTTCCACGTCAAGATTGGCTTTTTTGGAACCATCGGGTAATTGTACTAGATCTTTAGCGATGACTCGATAGCCGTTGCGACGCATCCAGAGGAGGAATCCCTGCTGTTTTTCGTTAGTGCGATCAACTCCAGTATAAAAGAAGGCCCGCAAGAGACGAGAACCGGCAGTTAAACGACAAAGTAATTTGGTGTAGTCAATTTCGATACCTAATTGCAGGGCTGCATAAAATAAATTGGAACCATCGATGAAAATCGCCACACGACCGCGATTTTCTAGCACTTGTTCGGGGGTGAAGACTGGGGCTGTGTCATAATCATCAAACATTTTATTTTTCCTCGTTTGTTAAAAGTTTAGTGTTGGGTGTTTGCCAGTTGTGTCCCAAAGGACAACAGACCTTAAAAAATAGAGTTATCAAAAAATTCCCTTAGGAATCGTTTAACGGCAGTTCTAGTTTAGAAAAGATCGGTTCAGGTGTTCCTAGTTGTGGATTTGTGGGTAATCCCCATTGACAGTGTTGGGAAAAAGAGACACCATCAGGGAAGTTTTCCCCATCCTCCGACCTGAAAGTATTAAAATCAATAACAAAACCTAGTTGTTGATAAATTTTACTGCTTAAGGTCGGTATTATCGGTGAGAGTAGGTAGGCAGAGAGTCTTACTGATTCCAAAACTGCGTAGAGAACCTGTTCTACTGCTGCTTGTTGTTTCTGTTTAAATAAACTCCAGGGCGCACTCTCATCGATAAACTTATTACTAGCACGAATTAACGCCAATATTTCCTCACAGGCTTGATCAAATTGTAGCGCATCGTACTTCTGTTCAACAATGCCCCCTAGATTGATCCCCATATTCTTAAGGTGATTATCGTTGGGGATATCTACACCGGTCAACTGGGGGGGGTTATTTTGGCAGTATTTTTTAACCATGCCTAGGGTGCGATTGAGGAGGTTGCCTAAATCGTTGGCTAAATCCGCGTTAAGAATATTAACAAATCTGGTTTCCTGAAAATCGCCATCCTGTCCTAATTCAATCTCTTTAACGAAATAGTAACGGACGGCATCGGCCCCATAGCGATCAACCAAATCGAAGGGATCGAGGGTATTACCGAGACTTTTGCCCATTTTCCGCCCGTCTTTGGTCAAAAAGCCATGGCCGAACACTCTTTTGGGCAAGGGTAAACCCGCCGACATTAGCATAGCCGGCCAATAAATGGCA
>NZ_JASJFG010000016.1:0-2336 GCF_030065375.1 Microcystis sp. M49636_WE2
CCGATGTGCATACCTTGATGATCGATCGAAAACTCACGAATATCCTTATCGTGCATAGAACCGCGCATTTTTAAAACAGTGATACCGCGGCGCATTTCTCCATACATTTCCACATAACGCAGCAGAATAATTGAATCGGTAATTGTAGAAATATGCGCTTCTGTAATCGAGGAACCTCCTAATAAAGTGGGAGTGGTGGAAGTAAATAATCCTCCCACCTCTTTTTGCTTAATAAAAGAAGTCAAACCGATAATAAATTCCCGAAATCCTTTCAGATTAGAAACCCTTTCTAAAGCAGATAAACTATCTACTGCCACTCGATTAGGTTGAAACTCCTCGATAATTTCCTTCATCATAATTAAATGATTTTCTAAACCCGTAGTTTCGGGATAACGGCAGACTACCTTTAATTTACCTTCCTTTTCCATGCGGTCATAATCCACCCCCCAACCGGTAGCATTTCTAAATAACTGTTCGCGACTTTCCTCGAAGGCAAAAATTAAACATCTTTCCCCATTGGTTACTCCCCCGGCCATAAATTCTGTCACCATCAGGGTTTTTCCTGTTCCTGTGGCTCCCGAAACCAAAATAACCGAATCGCGGAAGAAACCACCCCCACAGATTCTATCGAGTTCCAAGCTGCCAGAAGTAATGCGAATATTAGAGGATTTTTGTTCTAATTCAATGGCTGATAAAGGAATAATCACAGCCCCTTTATTGGGAATAATTGTAAAAGGAAATTCTCCTTTTTGGTGATCGGTTCCCCGATATTTTAAAATTTCGATCGTCCTTCTTCTTTTCTCATCGGTTAAAACGTTGCGTAAAATCACCACATTATCGGCCACAAACTCCTCCACCCCATAACGACTGATTTCGCCGTATTCTTGGGTTCTTTCCGCGGTCATAATCGCTGTTACTTCCAATTCTCGCAAAGCGGTTGCCAGACGAAAAAGATCACTTCTCACTTGAGCGCTATCACTTAAATGGCTAAAAATTGCGCCTAAAGAATCCATAGACACCCGTTTGGCTTTATTTTTGCGGATAGCAAACTCAATGCGAGCGATTAATGCGCCTAGGTCGTATTCTCCCGTCACCATCGGCTTTTCTTCTGGTTGGGGGGAAGCATCAACAAAGGCCCATTGGCGATTCTCCTCCCACTGCCGGATATTCCAACCAAAACCACCCATATTTTTTCTTAGTGCTTGGGGTGGCTCCTCGAAGGTGACAAAAACGCCATTTTCTCCATTTTTGATGCCTTCTGCGAGAAATTGACAGGCAAAGACCGTTTTAGCACTTCCTGCCGTCCCCGCTATCAAAGTTGCTCTTCCTTTCGGTAATCCCCCTTCCGAAAGAAAATCAAAGCCGGGGATTCCTGTTTCTAACTTCTCAATCAACTCTAGGGGATTATTTTGCGTCATTTAAGTTCTCTATGAAAACGAGCTAATGTTTATTGTACCTATTTCAGTGACCAGCGATACCAGAAATTCATCCCTAGTTTGAGAGTTTGAGCATTGGTAATAAAATTTCCAAGACATAGTTTAAATGCAGGACAGCTTCACCCAAGCATAAAGAGATTGGTTAGAGTCAAGGGAAACTATATAAGCAGGTAAATCTTAGCCACAATTAACCAAAATACCAATAAACTAATAGTCAGAATCAAAGTAATTTTTGTATTTAGTTGATTAATACTATTCTTGACAACTTTGATAGAGTTTAAGGTATAATCATAGTTATTTGCTCTACTATGAAAAATACAACCGATAGTAATCAAAATCAGCAAGAAAGCGATAATCAAAGACAAAAAATAGCAAGAGATAATAAACTCATCCTGAAGATTAATCCTAATAAAACTATAACCTATATACAGGAAGGAGCCAAACCGAAAAATAGATAAATTCTCTTTATTTCAGGGTTCCTTGAGATGCGCCATTATTTGACGCATCTCAAGGAAAAATCAAGTAAATTTCTCTAACTATAAAGGAACTTGAGTAATCCAATCTTGATACTTTGGTTCCTGATTGAGAACGATAGAACTTAACTTTTCTTTTAACTGATAAGTAATCGGTTTAGCCGCAGGTAAAGAAAAAGTTTCAATCTTTTTAATCGGAGTAATTTTCGCCGCAGTGCCACTTAAAAACACCTCATCAGCGATAAATAACTCCGTCTTATCTACGGGTCTTTCAATAACTGGAATCCCCAAATCCCGCGCGATAGTTAAAACACTATCTCTAGTAATACCCTCTAGGATATCTTGGTCAAAACTAGGAGTAATTAGCTGACCATTTCTGATGATAAAAATATTCATTCCCGTCGCTTCACAGACTTTACCCTGAGAA
>NZ_JASJFG010000665.1:0-3665 GCF_030065375.1 Microcystis sp. M49636_WE2
ATTTGAGAAAAGATTGCGAATTATAGGGTTTGAGAAAATAATCGTCGGCTCCCGCTTCCAAACAGGCGAGACGTTCTTCTAGGGTTTCTTGAGATACTAACAAAATAATATAAACGCGACTTCCCTGGGAACGTAAACGACGACAAAAAGTCACACCCGCTTCCTCCGCCAGGAAGCGATCGAGTATAATCATCGCTGGCTGCCAACTTTGCACTTCTGGAAAAGCGATATCAATGCTAGGCACAATCAGGGGACGATAACCCGCTTCTTTCAAGTCCGCACTGGCTAGTTTAGCGATATTCTCCTCAATTCCCACCAAGAGAATCGAAGAACTCAGAACTGATGTACTCATGAGTCAGCAGCGGTAAAGAAATAGGAAAGATAGGGAGGCGACTAGCCAATTATACTTAATTGATTCTCGCCTAACCGATTTGAGATAAAAAAGTTAACGCTGTGGTGCGTTGGACAAAATTACCATTGACAGACCAACCAGTTACTCGATCGGGGGACGACCAGAGGCTAAGATGGTCTACAGGGGGATCTGCATAAAAATTTTCTTGACCGCTACCCAATAAACAGGAACTCCAATGGGTAAAATAATCGTGACTAAGGCGATAAATGGGAAAATTACCGATTAATGGCACTCCCCATCCGTCCAGAGCGATTAAAGCTCGAATTTTCGCCCCTTGAGCTTGCCAATAATGAGCTAAAGCGATCGCATTTACCACCCCCGCACTAAACCCAATTAAGGTTAGGTCTTCTCCCAGTGAAAAAGCTTCATTTAAGCAAGAAAAAGGAGAAATAATAATATAGGGACGTAATTTGACCGATTTGCTCCCCAGATGTCCTAAAAAATCCTCGGTCAATCTAGAATCATGAAAACCCGTACAAATCACTAAGGTCATAAAATTAAGTAAAAAGCTATGAGGAGACAGTAATCAGTTATCAGTAATCAGTAATCAGTTTTTTCTCCCTGCTCCCCTACTCCGTCTCCCCACTTCATAATTCATAATTCATAATTCCCTCTCCCCACACCCCACACCCTTCTCCCCATTTCCCCTAATCTTGCCACTTATGACCGTAGAATCCAGTTTACAACAGTTAAAAAGAGCTTCATCGGGACGATTACCCAGCAGTTACGGGGTCTATTTTAAGAATACCCTGGTGGCTCTGTGTCATGCTCTTGAAGATCATATCTTGCAAACTAGCAGCCCTGATAGTACAAATAAACCACTGGTCTTAGTCACCTTTCAACAGGGAAAATGGTATTTACAGGAGGCCGAGCGCTATTTAGATATTGCTCGCTCTTCTCGTCATATTGCGATCGCTGCCGTGGCCGATAGTGGTTTTTCTGAGCATAAAACCGGCAGTTTAGAGAATGTTTCGCTAGTTAACTTAGATAATAGCGATAGTTTGGTTAATGAGTGGAATTTAATCATTCTTTCCCCCGATTACGCCTCCATGGTACTCTGTCATGAGTTATCCCCGGAAGAATACCAGTCCGATAGTCAACCCCAAATAGACACGGAGCGAAAATTCTACGGTTTATGGACATTCGATCGCGATTTAGTCGAAAAAGCCGCTAGGATCTTAATTGAGCGTCTGCATCCTTATAATCCCAGTCTAGCGGCCGATTTAAGCAGACAACAGCAGGAAATTAGTCAAAATATTAATCCCATTCCCACGGATTTAACGGGAGTAGTCTCTCGCATTGTCACCTATCTGCAAACCAGTCAACAGCAGTTAGTCACCGTCAGCAGACAAACGCGAGAATTAAGCGACTTAGAAGGACAAGCATCCCGTTTAAATAAAAATTTGGCCGCTAATAAACTGCAAGCTTTTCTCAGAATGGCTCAAAAAGTCGATGAAAGAGATATTGATAATCCCCTCGCTTCCCTACAGGTGGCCGCTTTAGCGGAAATGTTGGGACAATTGCTCGATTTACCCACCCTAAGATTACGACGCTTACGATTAGCCGGTTTATTATACCGCATCGGTCTAGCGGAGGCTCCGATCGAAGTTTTTAGACAGCGTGCCAGTCAGTTAGAGGGAGCAAATGCGTTATTTTGGCGGGATCGATCGGTGTTAGGCGCACAATTACTCGCCACTATGCCCGAATTAGCCCCAATTCAACAGATTATTTACCATGAGTTTGAATACTGGGATGGTAGCGGGGTTCCCAACGGTTTAAAAGGGGAAGAAATCAGCCTAGAGTCGCGAATTTTAGGATTATCAGCCTATTTTCAGGAATTAACTCAACCGCGAGGCGACCGACTAGCTCTAGATTTAGGAGAGGCCCTAGAGCACTGTCAAAATTATAGCGGGATTCGTTTCGATCCCGCTTTGGTAGAAAAATTAAGTTCGGTAATTCGTCTGTGCGAAATGGGGTGGATGCAATTACCCGATCGCCCTAGTCAAGTCCCCGCCGTCTGGTTAGAATCAGTTTAGATTAGGGTCTGCGGCAAAAAGTTTTTCCTGGGGGTAGGGTGTGGGGTGTGGGGTGTGGGGTTTTACCCATTTTCAGGGGGTCAATTACCTAATTTTCAGGGAAAAAGAGCCTAAATTTCCCCCCCGATCCCCCCAAGGTCTGGCACTTTTTGATGGGAAAAAAGTCTAAAATTCTTATCCAACAAGGTTTTTAGATTTATTCAGCAGACCCTAGATTAGACTCCGATTAAACTCTGCATGGCACGTCCCATATTAGCCGGTTTAAAAGCTGCCATGGCCGCGGTCGGTTCATAGCCGCAATGTACCATACAATCGGCACATTGCGGATTGCCACTGGCCCGACCGTAGTTATCCCAATTGGTTTCTTCTAAAAGTTCCCGAAAGCTTTTGTAATGACCTTCGTTGAGCAGATAACAGGGTTTTTGCCATCCTAAAAGACTATAGCTAGGACTACCCCAAGGAGTGCATTCATAGTCCTGTTCACCGATGAGAAAATCGAGAAAGAGAGGATTATGGTTAAAATTCCACTTTTTCTGACCTGATTTCCAGGGTGAGAGAATTTCTCGGAATAAAGCTCTGGTTTGCTCCCGTTTCAAGAAACTATCTTGATCCGGGGCCCACTCATAACTATAACCGGGGGAAATCATCATGCCATCGATACCCAAAGTAGCGAGAAAATCAAAAAATTCCTGCATTTCTCGCGGTTCTGTGCCTTCAAAAACCGTGGTATTAGTAGTAACCCGAAAACCTCTCGCTTTCGCCGCTTTAATCCCTTGTACTGCCTTATCGAATACTCCCTCTCGATCCACACAGCGATCGTGATGTGCTTTGAGACCATCCAGATGGACACTAAAGGTAAGATAGGGTGAAGGAGTAAATTTATCTAGGCTTTTTTCCAATAACAGGGCATTGGTACAGAGATAGACAAATTTTTTTCTGTCCACTAACCCCTTGACAATTTCATCGATTTGTGGATGTAAAAGCGGCTCGCCTCCGGGGATGGAAACCACGGGAACCCCGCATTCTTCCACCGCTGCGAAACATTCTGCCGGGGTGAGATGATTGCGGAGGATTTCCGGGGGATGTTGAATCTTACCGCAGCCAGTACAGGCTAAATTACAGCGAAATAGGGGTTCTAGCATTAAAACTAAGGGAAAACGCTTTTTTCCTGCTAGACGCTGTTTCAAGATATAGGAAGCAACCACTAAAGCTTGTTG
>NZ_JASJFG010000040.1:0-2543 GCF_030065375.1 Microcystis sp. M49636_WE2
AGACGGGCCAAACGCGTCCGCTACGATACCGTAGAAAATATCGATGACCCGATGATTAAACCCGTCCAACGGGCCTTGATGGAAATGACCGACGAATTAACCGAACCGGAATTATTACGCGATTAATCCCCTAAAATTGCCGAGGAACCCCACCCCTAAACTTCATCCGGATTGATCCCCAGCGCTCTTAGTCTTTCCGCTAGTCGTTGGGCTTTTTGTTCCGCTTCCTGTTTGGCTAAACGTTCTTGCTGGGCATTCAAACGTTCTTGCTCGGCGATCAAACTTGCTTGCTCGGCCATTGCCGCTGCTGCCCTCGCCCTTTCCTCTGCGGTTAAATAGCGATTTCCCGATCGATCATACCAATACAGCCATTCTCGCACCCAAGCGATATGTTCTCCCTGCTCATATCCCAAGGCTAACCCGATTTCTGGCAACCATACCCGATTATTTTCAGGCTCTAAAAGCTCGTATTTCCCCGCTATCAGCTTATAAACCTCTAATCTCTCTCTATTTTTAAACCTTCCCCTTCTACCGCTCAAGGGATTATAAATTGCATAGTAGAGAACGCCTAGGGTTTGATAATCCGCTAACTTTCCCTCATATTCCCCGTTATATTTCTCGGAAATCACTTCCAGGGCCAATATCGGCATAATATAAGCTTCTTCCCAGAGAACATAGCTTAATCTTCCCCTTTCTCCGGTATCGTGTTTGACTCCAATGGCTAAAAATCCATCCGGTATGATTGCCGGTTCGTCGGGATTGTAATAAACTCCCATATCGACACCAAAATACCAATCATCCCGCTCCGCCCAAATAAATGCTAGTAAACTGAGTAATAGATTGGGAATATCGTTCTGTAACTGGTTATCCACGGCTGTTTCGTCAGAACAGGGTAATTCTTCGGCACTGGGAAGAAGGCGATTTTTATTGTAGGAAAGGTTAACCATAGCGATTGTTTTGACTAGGGAAATTACCAAGTATTCGGTTGAAAGTCGGCATCATTAATAATGACCACCGTATCCCCGGAGGGTTTAATCACAAATAGACCTTTTTTATAAGCGTATCGATCGATCCCCTGGTTGATTTCAATTCCCGCCACCGCACCGTAAGCTTGATAGTTTTGATAATGGGGAAAAGCGATTTTAAAACGGGTCAATTTTTCAATAAATTCATCCACATCATCTTTAGATAATCTAGATTTACATTCCACCACCACGAGATCGGTATCATCTACCGCTAGAATATCAATTTCCATGGCGATGCCCTGACGCTTGACTCTAGCGCGGGGATAAACTTCTTTAATATCGATGCCTTTTTCCTGAAAAAGCCGTAAAACCGCCGGTTCTACTAATTCTTCCACAAATCGACCCCAGCGAGTGGTGAGACTATCTACCGCTTTGCTGGTTCGTTCAACCGTCCGTTTCAGTTCTGCCATCGAGCGATCGCTTTCTAGCTTAGATTCGGCCAGGAGGTTCTCTATTTCGACTCTATGGCGATCATATTCCGCCTTGGATTCGGCAACCAGGCGATCATATTCCGCCTTGGATTGGGCAGCCCGGCGATCATATTCCGCCTTGGATTGGGCAGCCCGGCGATCATATTCCTCAGCCCGGCGATCATATTCCTCGGTGGAAGCGCGGAATAGCTGGTAAATATCCTCAAGAGTTACCGGTTCACTCATAGACTTACCTCTAAAACACCCCTGATCATTTTAGCGATTCTGTCGAAAAGCCGGACGAGAGCCAGAGAGCAAAACGGAAAGAAATATTAAGAATTATTTAAAAGACTTGACAAATGTGCGGGGGGGGGTACGGTTTTTCTGGAATTTACTTGGTTCCAAAACTTGCATAATCCTTACAACGCTCAAAGAGCTTGATTTTAGATGAAACTAACGATTATGGGCATTTTATCTGGGGTTGCCTTTGCGAATCTGGGCATCTCTGGCATTGCAGAAGCTTTTCAACTGATTCCTTCTGGTCTTAGTCTTGGTAATCAGTATCGCTTGGTGTTTACTACCTCCGGCACAAGAGATGCTACATCGACGAATATTGACGATTATAATACTTTCGTTACCACTCAAGCTAACCAGAGTAGCGCGCTGACAGCGTTGGGAACGACTTGGACGGCGATCGTTTCCACTTTCTCTACTAACGCACTCACCAACACGAGTACCGATCCATCCCCAAGCGGTGTTACTGGCGTACCGATTTATTTGGTGTCGGGTCTTCGTGTCGCTGATTCTTACGACGACCTGTGGGATGGTTCCATTCAGAACCCGATTTATAGTGACGAGACGGGAAGCAGTGCCTCGTTGGGTGCGAACCAGGCCGTATGGACGGGTACGAATCCAAATGGCGGAACAGGGACGGGTTTAGGGACGGTTTCTTGTGGTCTTAATCTAATTAGGGGCTGCTGAAAAAGTTTTTCGTGGGGGCAGGGTGTGGGGTGTGGGGTGTGGGGTGTAGGGTTTTACCGATTTTGAGGTAGTCAGTTACCTAATTTTCAGGGAAAAAGTACCTGAATTTTACCCCCGATCCCTCCAA
>NZ_JASJFG010000877.1:0-1161 GCF_030065375.1 Microcystis sp. M49636_WE2
CTGCCAAAAAAGTCTCTCCGAAACCACCATCGGCAATTAATCGCAAGACTTTGTAACGATTTTGTAGAATTAAATCCGTCATGGGGAAATATTACTGTTTACTTAACAATCTCCACCGATAACTAATAACTGAGGTGATGGTAGGGCAAATCAGATAAAGAGGGTATTTAATTGACCATTTATGTGGATAATCTAAATCCATCTGGACTACAAATGTTGCATCCTGTAATAAAATTTAACATTTAGCAGTAGAAACATCCTATCGTGACAACATTTGTTAACATTTTATGACTTTATCTATCCAGTGTAAAAAGCTGATTTTTTGACACACATAAGCTGGAAGATAGCGCGTGATCAGCGATTGATAAAGCATAGATTTGAATGCCGATTTTCTTGAGATTTTTTGTGATTAGGACACCAGCAATAATCTAGGGTTCGTCCCAGGCACTTTTTGCTTTTTTGAAAACAGTTTAATCTCAATTGGGTGGGTTACGTTATGGTGACACATTTTACACTGTTGATTGATAGCGATCAACACTGGGAAACCATTATTAAAATGCGATCGCTTGGAACTTTTCCTATTCCCTTTGAGTTGCTTGTCTAACTTGTTCGATATCTAATTCTAAAGCTTGTGCTATCTGTTCAAAGTTTAATCCTAAGGCCAATAAACGAGGAATAGAGGCTAATTTTGCCGCTAATTCGCCTTCTTGTCGGCCTTCCTCTCTACCTTCCTCTAAAGCTTCCTGATACACTTTAGTTTGTTTTAAATCACTTAAACTAAACATCGCTTCTATCTCCTTTCTACTGACTTGGGGTAACTTATAAACCAAAATTGTCTCTATCAATTCTAAAAGTTCTTGCTGTTGTTTGAACTTAGGGAATTCTTGTCTAATCCGTGGAATTAATTGTTTTCCCTGCTCGATCGCTCTGGCGGTTGGTGCTATAATTAATTGTAACATCGATATTCCCAGGGATTCCCCTTCTCTTAATTCCTCGAGATAAAAACGTAAAATTCTGCTGGAGTTGATTAACTCCCCATAACGAGCCGTCTCTACGCTTTCCACTGAACGCCGAGGATAAATAACTACTCCCTGCCAGTTGTTGCTTAAGTCCGTTTGGTGGAGATAGAGGAAGATTTCACTAAAGAAACGGGAATAAAAC